>CAYVBC010000093.1:2260-6690 GCA_964449545.1 uncultured Clostridia bacterium
GATGTCCGAAATCCCCGTTTTCCGTACAGAAAATCGATTCCTTCAATGGATGATGGGAGATCTCCTCCCGCAGGTGGAGGTCCTTACGGCAACTGGCTCCGTAGAGAAGTACCATGTGGTTGGTGGGGGAAAGATGTTTCAGAGAGAAGAGAAGGGGCGCGATGCCGCGCCCGCCGGCGATGGCAAGAATCCGGCGGTTGGTGACTTCCGGGAAGGTGTTGCCCAGGGGGCCAAGGGCCTGAATCGAATCGCCGGGATGGACCATGGACAAAATCCGGGTTCCGGAACCCACGATTTCAAAGAAGACCCGGAACACCGATGCCGTGGCATCCATAATTCCAAAAGGTCGACGCAGCAGAGGTTCCGTTCCCTCCCGGGAGGAGAGCATGACAAACTGACCCGGTCGCGCGACTGAAGCCAGCTCCGGTGCCTGAAGTGTCAGGATTACATTTTGGTCATCCAGTTGAGTGCGGTCAACCACCCGGCACGTGGCATCCATCATGGCCGTATTATGCCAGAGTCTTCGGGCACTGTAAAGACGCGTTTTACCGGTGGGATGTGGGGAAAAAAGCCATTGAAAAAAAACTGACCCAGTGCTTCAGAGAGAAGGGGGCCGTGGTGCCCAGTGAAGTGGCGCGCAGAGGGAGCACCCCTTCCCTCCAGGTGTCGGAATGGGCCAGCAGGCGGCCGGAGATGGCGGTTCCCGGTTCCAGCTCCCGGACCAGATGCAAAACGGTTGAAAGACCGAAGGGGATGGAATACCGCCCGCACCATAAGGGGGCTGGCGGCGCTTTTTCCGGATCAAGGCGGTGCTGCAGGCGGGACAGACGGGCCTCTTTCATGGAACCTTCCAGACAGTCGCGGATCAATTCGCGTTCCACATCTTCCGCCCGGGAATGGGCGGACAGGTTTTCTCCATAGGGCGTATTGCTGAAATCCTTTCCATAATGGTTGCCGTCCGCGGAGATCAGAAACACCAGGTCTTTTCCCGGACGCAGCTTTTCCTTTCGCATCCATGTCGCGATATGGCGGGATAATTCCCGGCTGATCCGGTCCATTTCATCCGGAGACATGGCGGTCACCATGATGGGGGTGATGCGGATCCCGGGGCGGAAGTATTGCAGGAACGGAATCATGGCTTCAATGGAGTGTTCCAGGATATGGGCCTGATTGCTGACCAGTACCCGGTCCGGATTCATATACTTACGGATCCAGTCCCGAAGGGGGGAGATGGCCACAGGTCCGCGGATCCCGGTCCATTGACTGTGGGTGTCCAGGATGATTTTTCCGCTGGGATCTCCCACCGCGCGTCGCACGCCGCCATGGGTCACGCCAATGATCACTACCTCTCGGGCCTGATTCGTGCGGAGCAGGGGGAGGTAGATCCGACCGGCGTAGAGGTAATCATCATGAGGACAGATACCGGCCACCCAGCCTGAAGAAGCAGGCGGAACCGGCCGGGTAGACTCCAGTAGACGAACCAATTGGTCCATGGTTTCCGCTGCCCAGCAGAAACCAACGTCATCCCGGATCGGGCGGATGGCGGCCGTTACCCATCCGCACATCCATGAAGCGATAACGGCTGACAACAGGATTTTTTTCCAGCTCATGGTGATTTGAACTTACCATTCGTAAATATCGTTGTCAACGCGGAAAGATCGGTGTGAAACGCGCCCTTTTTCCAGTCTCGGGGAAGTGCTACAATGAAAGGTAAAGGAGGATGCAGATGATTCGCCACAACAGTTATTTTGAAGATCATGTTCAAAGCCTGGGACCCAAAGATGCGGACGAAGCGTTTACAGTGGGTGTTATGGACCCCGGTGAATACACCTTCGGCACCAAAACCGTTGAAATCATGGAAGTGGTCCAGGGGGTCATGGATGTGACGTTGCCCGACGGTCGCCGGATCAATGTGGGCAAGCATGAAACCTTCACGGTTCCCGCGGACAGGGAATTCTCCGTTCGGATTGCCGAGCCCACCGCCTACCTTTGCCTGTACCGCTAGTGTTTGCAGGGCTTCCGGATCAGTATTTGAATCCCAGCATGTTGTAGGTCCACAATACCCAGATGAAAAGAAGGGAACTGAGAGAGAAAAGGGTCGCATAGATTCGGGAACAGACGCTCCAGCGGTGACCGACCCACCCGGAAATCGTGGCCAGTATGACGCCAATGGTCAGGATGGACGCGATGACAGGTAGCCATTGAAACAGGGTCAGGCCCGCCGTCTGGCCCTGGAGGAGCTTCATCTCATCACTGAACAGGGTGATGAACCCGGCAAACCACAGCAGGTTCAGCAGTGAGACCAGTCCCATCAGCCAGCGGGGGAGGCCGGTGATCTCTTCGGCATGTTCATCGCGGAGCGAGAGGCATACCCGGCCCAGCAGCCAGCGGCCCGGCCATCGGATCATTGTGACTACGAAAAAGAACAGGGCCAGGATCAGCAGGAAAAGGTGAAGCCCCGGAGACTGATGCCAGTTGAGTTTTTCCAGGGCGGCATGGGGGAGTTGTTCAATGAACAAATGGGTGATGCGTCCCTTATTGTTTTCCCGGAAGAGCAGGTGCGCGGTTCCATCGGGACTGGCGAATTTCAGTGGTGCGATGGGTATCCACTGTGTGGTCCCCCCCATTCCAATGACCAGCAGACGTCCTTTTTCGCCGGGGCTGATCTTTATATTGGACACCAGGGTGACGGCTTTTTCAATGGTGGTATAGGCGGATCGATTGACGCGATATGTTCCGGAAAATCTAGCCAACTCAGATTTATTCATCTTCAGAGGACGGGGATTTTCAGCAGGGGCGGGGAAATAGCGTTGAATGAAATTCTCCAGGATCTTCATGCGGGGATTGTCATGTCTGCCGGAGGAGTGCGTGGAGAGATACAGTCCGACCCCTTTCTCCGGGATCATTGCCATCAGGGTATGAAAGTAAAGGGTATCTCCGCCGTGGGCGATGACGCGAAGGCCGTTGATGGAATATTCCCAGAATCCGTGGGCATTGCCCGGGATTCCCGGATCATGAGAAAAAAGGTGGGAGTGCATGCGTCGGGCCGTATCTTCTCTGAGTATACGCGTATCATCAATGATTCCGTTGTTTAAATGAGCCAGCATGAAACGGGCCATATCGATTCCCGTGGTGCTGTGGGCTCCGGCCGGCACCATTCCGTTGAAGATCAGCGACTTTTTTTTATCATGCCAACCGTCGTGAAATCGGTACGGGATTGCCGAGTGGGCCGATTCCTTCTCCTCCAGCCTCTGCTCACAAGTGGTATGGACCATTCCCAGGGGTAAAAACACATTCTGATCCAGGTATTGCGCGTAGGGGATTCCGCTGACCATTTCCACGATGTACCCGGCCAGTGCGGTGCCGTAATTCGAATACGCGGAGAAGGCTCCCGGAGGCCGTACCCGAACCGGCATGTTCTGTTTGAGCCAATCCCCCAGGGCAGACACATCTCCGATTTTTTTCGCGGCAATCCCCATGGACCGGTCTTCGAATCCAGCGGAATGGCTCATGAGATGTTTCATGGTTACGGGCTCCGGAAAGGTGTCCGGGATGCGAATCTCTCCCAGGTATGTATTGATGTCCGCGTCAAGGTCGATCTGTTCCCTTTCCACCAGTTGCATCACCGCGGTCCAGGTGAACAGCTTTCCCGTGGAGCCCGTCCGGAATTGAGTGGTTTCGGGATTCACCGGGATGCGTTTGTCCACGTCTGCATATCCATATCCTCTGGCCAGCAGGATCTTCCCATCTTTGACCACTGAGACTACCGCGCCGGGGAGTGCGTGGGTCGCAATAATGGCTTCCATGGTTCCGTCAAAGAAAATCCGGATATCATTGGATTCCAGCTCAGGCGGCTCCACTGAAGCACCCGCGACGCACAAAGCCAGGATCAGCAGGATCAAACCCGGGATTTTACGATTCATGGTCTCCTCCGAAACGGCAGCCCGCCGGATGGGGTACCGCTGGGTCAAACTTTATCACAGGGAAACAGGATAATTCAATCCATGATTCCGGCGAAACAACGTGGATTCCCGGATGATTCATCGGTCACAGCGCTGTGGATGACTTGACAGCGGATTGAGTCCGGTGTCAAATATGAAGGGGAACCGGGGAGGCAGAATCATGAAATTTCGGAAAATTCTTTTGCTGGTTGTCGGGATATGGACATTTGCCGCGTGCGTGGACAGGGGGGATGTGTCTCCAGCCGCCGCGGATCCGGAGAAAGAGGTAAATCAGGAAGACCTCCGCCCCTATGGGTACCGGTCCGGAATCGTTGAATTCTTAACCAGAAAGCCCCTCTCCGAAGTCGCGGAAACTGTCTATTTCGCGGAATGGGGCAGATTGGAAATCCGCAAAGAAACCTTTCGCAGCCCGCTGGGGGATGCCGCGGGTCCGCCCCGCCACCAGATCACTCTGATCAACCGGAAGGG
>CAYVBC010000094.1:0-6687 GCA_964449545.1 uncultured Clostridia bacterium
AGAGTAAAATCGGGTGCGGCGTGTCCTTGAAGTAGGAAAGGTCTACCTGATAGGCGCCTTTAAACGGTCGGCCCCCACCCATGGGAGCGATTCGTTTAACCAGTGCATCAAGATCGAATTCACTGTCCCTGCAACGGAAAACAGCATCCAGATGAAGGCTGTCCTCCTGGCGGACCAAAGCGAACACCACCGCGACTTTCACTTTGTTCTGTCTCAGAAGAAAATCAGCGATCAACGCGATGGCATCCCGATGTCTTCCGTCTACAAATCCGGCGCCGGTGATCAACCAGTCACGGTAAAACTCCTGGTTCTGGAACGACCTTTCCAGGTAGGCAAGAGCGGATCGTGGAAATGGAAGGGATAACAGGCGTTGGATGAACTGCATGTCCGTACGGGGTTTCAGGTATTCCAGGGCCGTCTGATCCAGGGGTGTCAAGTGGGCGAAATGATCCGTATCCGTGAGCATGCCGAAGTAGAGGGCGGTGCAGGTTTTCCGCTCTTCCACCGCGGTCCATCCCTGACTTGGAGCGATGTGTTTCAGCAGCAGAGCCATCTGTGTGCTGGTGGATCCCACATCTTCCTGAATCCAGCGGAATGTCGAAGGAAGTGCGGAGCCAATGGCCGGGTGATGATCAATATGGACCATGCAGGGAATCAGGCCGGTGATGCCGTCCACCTGGATGGACTGATGATCGAATACGGCATATCCATCATAATATCGTGCCGGATCCTCCACGGTTTCGAACCGGATCGGCAGGTTGAGGTCCGCGATAATCCGGCGATTCTGGGGAAGGGAGGGATGTTGCTCTGATTCGATGGCCACCGAAGTGCCGGATTTTTCAGAGATCTGTTTGAATGTATGGATGGCGGCGATTGCGTCCGGGTCCGGGGAACCCTTGATGACCGCCAGGATGTGGCGGCACGAACGGACTGTGTGTAGAAAACTCTCGGCCAGACTGGAAATATCCGGAAGGTCCATTTCAATGACACTTTATATCAAAGGGAAAGTGTCGTCAATGAAATGATGCGGCTATTGTTTTTCCGCTTTTTCCAGTGCTTCGCGGAATTTTGGATTTACCTTTATTCCGCATGCCTCGGCTTTGGTCAGGTTTTCCCTGGCCTTGTCATATAGTTTCATCATGAAGTAGATACTGGCCATGTTGTTAAAGGCCCCACCGTTTTTCGGATCTTGTTCAACCGTCAATGTGTATTCATTCATCGCCTGCCGGAATCGTCGTGAGAGGAAAAGGACGTTTCCATGAATGTAGTGGTAATTCGCGGGCATCTTTGTGCCGCTGCGCAGGAAATCCGACAGCTTGGTGTCGGCCTCTTGGTTCTGGCTTTTCAACTGGGCAAGCCGGCCCTCAATCCTGCTTTTCTGAAGGCCTGTGGCTGTCGACTTGGATGCCTCCAGGCCGGCGATCTGTTGATCATTGATGTTTTTTTGTTCCCTCAGGGATTCGAGGTATTGCTGGAAAGTGAAGGAGTACCATTTCTGTAGTTTTTCAAAGCCATTTTTGGCCGCCAGGATATGTTTTTCCGCTTTCGGGAGATCCCGTTTCTTCAGGTAGATATCCGCCAGGAGGAAATTGGCTTTGTCATGCTCAGGGAAGATCTCCAGGCATTTCTCCAAGGCACTGAGGGCCTTCTCGACCTTGTTTTTCCCGTACAGTTTTGCACCAGCCAGGAAGTGGGTGTTGGAACGTTTGTAGTCCCGAATCATCTGTTTTTCTTCCATGTTGAAATCCTTCTGGGCAATGCCGGGCATGGCCACGGCCAGCATGAGAAGGGACGCGACCCAGGGGATTCGATTTTTTCTGTTGGGAATCATTGTCATGGTAGCTCCTCCTTATTGTCTGCGGCGGCCTGTATTTGCCAGGCGCATATACTTCCGCACTCTATTACAGCAAAATAAATGCCAGAAAATTCGGCTGAAACTGTCCTAAATATGGATCAGGGAAGGGCCTGACCCATTGAGGATACCAGTTTCTCAGCGCTTTTGGTATTCAGCGAGAACACACCCCATATGTAACGGCCCCGCCAGTTGAGGATGAGGGGACCCCGGGAGCGGTAATAGGGATCGGTAAAGCGGGCGCCGTTTTTGAGGTCTTCCGGTTCCTGGCCTTTCCCGCGGGCAAACTCCAGATAGGTGGCGACCAGTTCTTTCGCTGCTTCCGCGGTATCGGCTTCAATGATAAAAGGTTTTACGATCTCTTCCCCCCAGCGGTATTCTGAGGTGTAGGCGTTACTCAGGAAACTGTGACCCAGGAAATTTCTTCTGACAAAGCGACGGCTGTGAGGCGTTCTGCCCGCGGAAGGGAAGGCATCCAGCACGGTGGGTAATACGGCTTTGTCGGGAATATTGGCCGCGATTCCCCGGGCCAGCTTCTGCAGAATGGATCGGTCTTCCTCACCCAGATCGAATGCGGAGATCTTGATGTAATAGCGTCCCTGAAAAAAGTTCAATATCCCGGTTTCGTAGTAGCCCTCGGTTCCCAGTTTCAGAAATTCTCCTTCCGTGGGTTTTTCCTGGCTGTATATGCCGAATCCGTTCCGCGGGTCCGCATGGATATAGACGTCCGCTGTAATGGATTGATCCCCTTGTGACCTGTATGTGGTGGAAAGCAGTTCATGGAAATCGTATCCCAGGAATACTTCGGCGGCCCCGTTGATGTACTCAAACAGGTTGTCCGGGGAGTAAACCGTAGGTTGCGTATCCTTCTCCCAGCCATTCATGTCCGGGAAAAGCCGGACCTCGGCCGCAAATGTTGCGGATCCCAGAGCGATGATCAGTATTGCCGGTAAAATGCGTTTCAATCTCATGGTCGATTCCTCCGGAAACGGACATCATCCGTTTCAAACGTAATACGGATTATTCAGGGTATTGGTTATTCCTCCCTCTATTGACAACGGGATTGAGCAGATGCAATATGGTATTGTCTCAGGGGGAAGCATGTATTCAAAGGAAGAGATCATCCGTGAGATCCGCAAAGTGGCGGAACATTTGAATGTGAAACATCTGAAACAGCAGGATTTCATTCTGAACTCCACCGTACCCATCAATACGGTTAAATACCATCTGGGTACCTGGGTGGAGGCTGTAAAAGCAGCCGGACTGGAAAGTTATCGGAACTATGACCCGATAGAGAATCCGGACCTGGTGCAGGATGAGGATCTGCTCAAGGAACTGGTCCGTCTCTACCGGATGAGCGGGACACCGCCGACTCCGGACACCCTGAAGGCGCATGGGGCGTTCAGCCTGGAGTACTATACGGCTCGCTGGAAAAGCCTCTCCAAAGCGTTCTGGCGTGCCAGGGAAGTATTTCCCGATTCCTTCGTTGACCCGGTGGTTTCCGTTTCCCCGGATCTGGTACCGGATCCTTCTTCCATTCGGTTGATTCCCAAGACCATCAAACCCAAGCGGCCGGCCAAAGTGGAACGAAAACTCGGTGATCCACTTGAATTCCGGGGATTGCGCTTCTCCCCCGTAGATCGGGATGGGGTGGTGTTCCTTTTTGGCATGCTGGCGGTGGAGCTGGGCTTTGAGCTTGAATTCGTGAGTTCGGAGCGCCCGCATGCTGAAGGGCGAAGATATTTTGACATCCACCGAGAACAGTGGAAGCATCTGAAGGTGGAGTTCATTTTCAAGAGTTCCGGGTTTTCCCCGGTTCCGGCAGCGTCCGGTGAAACTTGCGATCTGCTGGTCTGTTGGGAGCATGATAGTGAAGATTGTCCCGTGGAGATCCTGGAGCTGAAGGGGATTATCCGGGAGATCAGTGGCTAGGAGATATCCGCTGGAGGATTCATGGTCGCATCTCCCCCGGAAGTGGCTCTCCTCTCCCTATCCATGGCGTGAACTGGCCGGAGTGATTCGCAGAAACATCACCGGGCCGATCATCGGTTCGGGTGAAAAAATTCCTTTTCTGGAACGATCCTCCCGTTGGTCTGAAGGGGCGGAACAAATTACCCTCTGCTTCACCGGAGACTGGATGCCCCTTGGCGGGCATGAACTGACCTTCGGAGATGATCTCATCCGGTTTTTTGCGGACGCGGATGTGGTGGTCTGTAACTTTGAGGGCGTGAGTGTTCCTGTCGGCCGGAGTGTGGTCATGCAACAGGTGCATGGTCCTGAAACCATCCGGGCTCTCTCCCGGTTGGTACCTGTCAATCGCATTGTCCTGTCCTGCGCGAACAACCATTCCGCGGATCATGGATATGGCGCTTTTCGTGATCATTACAACCATCTTGAGTCTCTGGGATTCAGGGTTGTGGGCAGTCTGGATCGGCCCGTGATTCAACTGGCTCCAGCCATCCTCCTGGAAACGGGTACGGACTGGAGCAATCACCCCGGTCCTTTTCTGGCCAGGCCGAAAGTGAACGATGAGCCCGACAGCGATGGTGAGTCGTATCGAATTCTGTATCCCCACTGGGGATATGAACTTGAATTGTTCCCCCGTCCGGAGCTGGTGTCCCGTGCCCGTGATCTTCTTGCCGGAAGGGACCTGATTGTGGGACATCATCCTCACACTCCGGCGCCCTGTACCCGGTTGGATGGTGGAGCGGGGGAACGCCCCGTGTTTTTTTCAATGGGGAATTTCTGTACCCTTTCGCGGTCAGCCAAAAACCGTTGGGGCATGGTGGTTCGGGTCGTTCTCGGTGGGAACGGGAACGGAAAGGCGAAGCTCCGGCGCCTGGACTGGCATTTTTCCCATGTGTCCAGGAAGAGAGGGAGTATCCATGTTCAGCTGGCGGATCAATGCCCCTATTTCCCGGAGGCGCCTTTGCCGGGACTTGAAAATCCCGACAGGCTCCTTTAAAATAAAATTGAATCTCCGGCAATTGCCGGAAAGGAGAGATGGATGGAGAATCAATTCCCCCTGACCCAGGAAAAGATCGCATTCTGTCTGGATGCGTTGAAACAGATGCAGGCGGGCAGCATGGATTTCTATGCATTGCTCGGACTGGAGCGGTCGGCAACCCAGGCGCAGATTACAAACGCTCACGATCACTGGTCACGCATTCTTTCTTCCAGTAATCTGGAGCAGATCGGCAACAATGATGTCCGCACCCGCATGGGCCTGTTCCGGGACACCATGAACAGGGGATACGCTGTCCTCTCTGATTATGAAAAGCGTGCGGCCTATGAAAAAAGGGGGTTTAAAGAAGAATCTCAATTGGAACCTCAGGAGGAAGACCCCCAGGAAGAAGCTCGCCAGTTTTTGCGTAAAGCCAGAACACTCTATGCTCAGAAAAAGTATGGTACGGCGATGGTCGCCCTGGAAAGAGCGGTTAAACTGGGTGGGGAGCGAGCGGAGTACCTGCTTTTACTCGGTCTGTGCCAGTCACGCAGCCCGGCATTGATCCGGGATGCTGAAGCCAACCTGCAGAAAGCGGCTCAGCAGGAATCCTGGAACGCGGAGCCCCTCGTGGCCCTGGGCAATCTTTTTTATTCCGAACGGTTATTCAAAAGGGCGGAATCATTTTACCGTCGGGCACTGAGCCTTGAACCCGGGCATGAAATGGCCCGGCGTCGTCTGAAAGAGATTGCTCCCGATAAAGATGCCTCATTGAAATCATCATTGAAATCCGCTCTGAAGAAGGGACTTCCCTCGTTGTTTAATCGCAAGAAATAGACTTTCTCTCCAGATATGCGTCCTTGACCCGGAACGGAATCGGGGTCTATAATGGGTGCCATGAAATCACCGTTGACACTTTATCTCCTGCGCCACGGAACCACTGAGTACAATGCCGCCAACCGCATGCAGGGCCGGATCGACCTGCCTCTCAGTCCGCTGGGGTGCCGGGAAGCGGAATCCGCTCGTGAAGCATTGATGCACGAGTTTCTGGACCAGGTGGTCTGCTCTCCCATGAAACGGGCGCGGGAAACGGCCGCGATCGCTACCCGGGGGCGAACACTTCCCTTCCGGGTGGAAGAATCCTTTGCTGAAATTGATATTGGGGATTGGGAAGGGCTGAAATTTGAAGAGGTTCAGAGATCGAATCCGGACTTTCATCAACGTTGGCTGGCGGATCCCCGGGAGCGGATTCCCGGGGGGGAAAGTTTTTCTGATGTCTGTGAACGGGTTCGTCCCGGAGTGGAAGCATTGCTTGCCGGACCGGCTTCCGCGGTTCTGGTATCCGGACACGCGACGGTGAACAGAGCCATTCTGGCGGCCCTTATGGAGATGCCTCCTGAAATTGCCCGACGTTTCCGGGTGCTGAACGCATCCCTGTCTTGTCTGATCCGGATTCCCCACGCGTCGGAGAGCCACTTTGTGGTGGAATCGTGGAACCGTGTTTGCCATCTGGAGAATCTGATATGAAAGCTTTGCAGGATACCTACCGAGAACGCATCCATGATGCACTGGGATCGGAGTTCACCGTACCATTGGAAGAGATCACTTTTTCCATCCCGCCCAATCGTCGCTATGGAGACCTGTCCACCAACCTGCCCTTCATCCTGGCCAAACGGTTGAAAGAGAAACCCCATGACCTGGGTCGGCGGATGTTGGCATTGCTGGAGGGCTGTTTTGACCCGCTGGCGAGTGTATCTCTGGCTGGAGGTGGGTTCCTGAATTTTACTTTTAATCGACATGAATTCCTGCGATACCTTCTGAAAGAGATTGCGACCCGCCCCAACCCCAGTTCACGGCGGATCGTGGTGGAGCATACCAGTATCAATCCAAA
>CAYVBC010000095.1:0-6615 GCA_964449545.1 uncultured Clostridia bacterium
TCTCAGAATCGGATTGGTATATACACGCGTTTCCCTTTTTAGTCCGGTTACATTGATTCCTGGGCGCCGTTACGGAGTTCTGGTGTCCCCGATGGTTGACACTTTGTGAAGGAAAGAATTAGACTGGAGTCCAATGGGGAGAGTGCAGGGAGCCCTGAAGTATATATTATTGAAAAAGAGAGAGGAATAGTGACTAAAAAAGAGATTCTACGCAGAGGCAGGGGATGCCTGCTGGGTCAACTGGCCGGAGATTCCCTGGGAAGCCTGGTGGAGTTTCAGACTCCGGAAGCGATCCGGCGCAGGTATCCGAACGGGGTGCGAGAGCTGTTGGAAGGCGGCACCTGGAACACACTGGCCGGCCAACCCACGGATGATTCCGAGATGGCCCTTGCCCTGGCCCGGAACCTGGTACGCCATAAAAGCTTCAAGGTTGAAGAGGTACGCAAGGATTATCGGCGATGGCTGGATTCCAATCCTTTTGATTGCGGCAACACCGTGTCCGCCGGTCTCCGGGGAAAACCAAACCCGGGCAGTCAGGCCAACGGGGCCCTCATGCGCATCAGTCCCCTGGGAATTTTCGGTTTCGGCCATCCTCCGGATCAGGTGGCGGAGTGGGCGAAACAGGATGCAGAAATCACGCATCCGCACCCCATATGCGTGCAGGCCAATGTGCTTTTTGTCGCTGCCATCGCCTCCGCGATTCGCGATGGTTTGAGTCCTGAAGCGCTGTATGGGAGCGTAAGGGAACACGCAGGGAACCTGGATGTGGAAACCGGGTTGATGGCGGTGATCGAATCGGCTGAAAAGGAGCCACCCCGTGAGTATGTATTCCAGCAGGGGTGGGTACTCATCGCGTTACAGAACGCGTTGTGGCAGTTGCTGCATGCCCGTGACCTGGAATCCGGCGTGGTGGATACGGTGATGCGCGGTGGAGATACAGATACAAACGCTGCGATCTGCGGCGCTCTGCTGGGTGCCGTGTATGGAGACCGGGCCATACCCCGTCAGTGGACGCGGGCGTTGAGACGATGTAAACCGGATGCGGGCAATCCCCGGGTGGCCCACTCCCGCCCCCGTGAGTATTGGCCCGTGGATGCCCCGGCCCTGGCTCAGAGACTGATGGGGGTTGTAGCGGAGCGGTGACGACGAGCTCTGGGAGTGAATGTGATGTAGATCTCTGGGAGTTCTGTGATGAAGAGCCCTGGAAGTGTTGTGATGACGAGCTATGGGAGTGAAGGTGATGAAAAATTACCATCATGAAAACTTTTAGAGTTCTCATCACCAATGCTCTTTATCCCCATCACGCATCCTCCCTAATATCCATCACAAGACCTCCCGAGCCCCCATCACTAGAACTCTTTAGAATCCATCACGAGTTCGTCTTTAGGTCCTCACCATTACCTTACTGGTTTGATTTATTTTTTCCTATGAGATATAAAATTCCAGTGAGAGGAAAGGCTGGATCGGCATGGATTCTGGGGCTGACTTTTCTGCTTCTGCACTCATTTCTTCAGGCCAGGGGTTCCCTGAGGTTTCAGAATATTTCCATTCAGGATGGATTGTCCCAGAGCATCGTTGAATGCATTCTGCAGGATCGGGAAGGGTTTCTCTGGTTCGGCACTGAAGACGGCCTGAACCGCTACGATGGCTATCAGTTCACCGTATTCAAGGAAGATCCCTCCAACCCCAACAGTCTAAGCCATGACAATATTCTCTGCCTGTTGCAGGACGGAAACGGATTTATCTGGATCGGTACCTTTCACGGCGGGTTGAACCGATATGATCCGCGAAACGGACAATTCACCCGTTTTCGTCATGATCCGACACGACCGGACAGCCTGGCCCATGATGTGGTAAACAGCCTGGCCCTGGATCGCCAGGGCACGATGTGGGTGGGCACCGCCGGCGGGCTTGACGCCTGGAATCCGGATACCCAGGGATTCGTTCATGCCGATGAAAGGGGAGAGGCGTGGAACCCGCTGGCAGTAGTTCAGATTGCTTCCCTGTGTATCGATAGGGACGGGCGAATGTGGGTCGGCACCCTGGGGAGCGGTGTGTTCCGCTCGGATGCGGCCGGATCCCCCCCCATAGCGGTTGGGGAACAACATATGGCTATCGCGAACGTGATGAGCATATGCGATGATGGGGCGGGCCGGATCTGGATTGGGACGAGGCGCATCGGGGCCTTCCGCTGGGATTCGGCAACGGACACCTTTTTTCATTTTGACTATCGTCCGGGTCCTGGGAAAGGTCTGCGAAGCCCGAATGTACGGTCAATCCTGCTGGACCGTTCCGGAACCATCTGGCTGGGTACGGACAACGGACTGCATCGATTTAATGAGAAAGACGAAAGCTTTATCGTTTATACCAGTATCTCAGGGGATATACGTTCCATTGCGCATAACGAGATCCACTGCGTGTTTGAGGACCGCGCGGAGGTCTTGTGGGCGGGCACCTATGGCGGTGGTGTGAGCAAGTCGATCGGACGCAAGAATCACTTCATTCATTTCCATTCAAACGCCGAAGATCCCGACACGCTGGGGAACAATATCGTCTGGTCCTTTTACGAGGATCAAGCGGGCATCCTGTGGGTCGGAACCCACGGTGGCGGACTGGAGCGTCTGGATCGAAAAACGCATCGTTTTACCCGCTATCGCCATCGCCCCGGCGATCCGTCCAGCTTGAGCGACAACCGTGTCCGTGTGGTGATGAGAACGCGTGACGGGTTCTTCTGGCTGGGCACCAACAACGGGGGAATCAATCGCTTTGATCCGGAAACTGAGACCTTCATCACATACCGAAACAATCCCGGTGACCCTGCCAGTATCGGATCGGATACGGTTCGCTGTATTCTCGAAGACACCTTTGGAAACCTGTGGGTGGGTACCATTGGTGGTGGGCTGAACCGCATGGATCGGGAATCGGGGCGTTTCACCCGTTACATGCCCCGGGTAGGAGACACCCAGAGTGTATCCAATAACGTGATCCGGGTATTGTACGAATCTCCCCCAGGGGTGTTGTGGATCGGGACATATGGTGGCGGGCTGGATCGGTTGGATATCCGCAGCGGGCGTTTCACCCATATCCGGGCCCAACCGGAGAACCCGGACGCGTTGAGCAACGATTATGTGTTCAGTATTCACGAAGATCGTAACGGGCACTTCTGGGTCGGCACGGAAGGCGGGCTGAATCAACTGAATCCGGCGACAGGGAAATGGAGCCGTTATGGCATTCAAGAAGGACTGCAGGCCAACACGGTATACGGAATCGTGGAAGACAACGACGGCCGCTTGTGGTTAAGCACATCCAAAGGATTGAGCCGCTTCGACCCGAAAACGAAAAAATTTCGCAATTTTCATTATATAGACGGACTGCAGGATGACGAGTTCAACGGTGGTGCGTATTATCGCAATCGCCGGGGGGAGTTGTTCTTCGGGGGAATCAACGGATTCAACATTATCGATCCCTCCATGATCGAAGATAACAACCATATGCCCCCGGTGGTGATTACGGATTTCCGCAAGTTCAATCAAACCGTGAACCTGGGCGCGCCCATGCATACACTGCGCCGGGTGGTGTTGTCCCATGGGGACAGTATGATTACCTTCGGATTCGCAGCACTGGATTTCACGGTCCCGGAAAAGAATCGCTATGCTTACCGCATGGAAGGCCTGACGAACAAGTGGATCCATACCGAGGCAGATCAACGCTATGCCACGTTCACATCCCTGCCGCCCGGCAGTTACCGCTTCAGGGTGAAGGGATCCAACAACCAGGGGGTATGGAATCAGGCGGGGGCCACGGTGGATGTTCGGGTTCTGCCGCCCTGGTGGAAAATATGGTGGCTTCAGTGGGGAGCGGGATTGCTGCTCCTGGTGCTTTCCGGCATCATGTTCCGAAGGAGAATGCGGGCCGTACTGAGAAAAACACGGATGAGTACGGAGTTGACGGCAGCCCACGATGCGCAGATGTCCATCATGCCCCAGCATAACCCGGGGATTGCGGGACTGGATGTGGAGGGACTCTGTGTGCCGGCCAGTGAGGTGGGAGGAGATTTTTACGACTTCCTGTGGTCCGGAGAGGGGGAGAGCGATTTCGGCGTTGTGGTGGGGGATGTGTCCGGAAAGGGGATGAAAGCGGCCATGACCGCGGTCATGGCCAACGGCATCATCTTTTCCACCGCGGAGGCCCACCGCTCCATCGCGAAGATCATGGAGTGCCTCAATGAATCCCTGTGTCGGAAGACGGATCGTCGGGATTTTGTCGCCCTCATGATCGCGGCGTTCGGGAAAGAGAGGCGCGAGATGCGGTTCATCAACTGCGGCCTTCCCATTCCACTGTTGAAGCGTGGGGATTCGGTTCGGGAGTTGAAAAGCGATGGGTCGCGTTTTCCTCCCGGGATCTGCATGGGAAAAAAGTTTTCGGAAAGTCGATTTTCACTGCTTCCCGGTGACGTGGTGATGTTCATGACGGATGGGATTACGGAAGCCATGAACTGTGACCTGGAGTTGTTCGGGGAAGACAGGCTGTCCGCGCATCTGAGAAGCATGGATACGGAGAGAATGACTGCCCATGAGATCCTGGAAGCCGTGGGGCAGCGGGTGAACGGGTTCATGGGCGAGGCGACTGCCCGGGACGACATGACCCTCGTGGTGGTGAAGGTTTCCTGATTCTCTGCTCGACTCTTTTTAACCCACCTTCAGTCATGTTGCAATTTAGCAACATTTGCGGTATAGTAAAGTGTGAATAATCAGAAATCCTCAATCCATCCAGTGACTCCCGATCCGCCCCCGGCATTTTTCCGTGCCATACTGGAGAGTATTTCCGATGGCGTGTTTACCGTGGACAGGGAATGGCGGATCACCTGGTTTAACAGCGCTGCGGAGCGGATCACGGGGATTCAGCGTTCCGAAGCCCTGGGACGATTCTGCCATGAGGTATTTCGATCGAGCATGTGCGAAGTGGAATGCGCGCTGCGTGAAACCCTGAAAACGGGAGAACCGGTGGCTCAGCGCTCCGGATTCATTGTCAATGCGCGGGGGAACCGGATCCCCGTGACCGTTTCCACAGCCGTGTTGCGGGACGAGAATGGTGAAGTAGTGGGCGGCGCGGAGACATTTCGTGACCTCAGTGAGGTGGATGGGTTGAGACGGGAGTTGGAAGGCCGGTTTCGTCTGGGGGATATGATCGGAAGGTCCCGTGCCATGCGCGAGGTGATGGATATGCTGCCGGCCGTGGCCGCGAGTGTATCCACGGTTCTTCTTCTGGGAGAGACGGGTACGGGCAAAGAGGTGGCCGCTCGCGCCATTCATGATCTGAGTCCCCGCGGGGATAAACCCTTCGTGGCGATCAATTGCGCTGCTTTGCCCGACAGCCTCCTTGAATCCGAATTGTTCGGTTACCGTGCCGGCGCGTTTACCGGAGCGGTGCATGACCGGTCCGGACGAGTGGCAGCCGCTGAGGGGGGCACCCTTTTCCTGGATGAAATCGGAGATCTGAGTCCCGTGGTCCAGGTCAAGCTGCTGCGACTGCTCCAGGACCACACCTATGAACCCCTGGGCGACAATCGCACGCGCAAAGCGGATGTGCGGGTGATCGCCGCGACCCATCGTGATCTGGAAAAAGCCGTGGCGGAAAATGAATTCCGTAGTGACCTCTATTACCGCATCAACGTTGTCCCCATTCGAATCCCGCCTTTGCGGGAACGGCGGGAGGATATCCACCTCCTGGCAGAACACTTCGTGAGTCATTTCAACCGGATCCAGAGCCGGGGTATCCAGGGGATTCGTGGGGATGCCCTTTCCCGCTTGATGATTCATGACTGGCCCGGAAACGTGAGAGAACTGGAAAACGTGATCGAACGGGCCTTTGTTCTGTGTGACACCGAAGAGATCGAACTTTTTCATCTTCCGAAAAGTATTCGAGGTGAAGGAACGGATCGGGGAGGCACCGGCAGCGCAATCGCAGATGTGCGCCGTGGAGTGGAAGCTGATACCATTCGAGATTGCCTGGAGCGTCACCAGTGGAACCGTGGGAAAGCCGCCGACGCCCTGGGAATTCATCGCACCACCCTGTTCCGCAAGATGAGAGCCCTGGGAATCCGGATGGATGAATCGGAGCGGGAAAATGATGCGGAAAAGAAACAGGGTGGGCAGGGCAAATGATGCAAAAACGCATCATTGTTGGTTTTTATTTTTCGGGCCAACCCTTTGAAAACCATTATATATCGCTACTTAACGAGATAAATAGATGTTCTGTCAGAACTTGGCAACCCTTATGCTTTCTATTTGATGTGAGGATCGCGCCATGAAAGTAGCCGTTACCGTATGGCAGGGAAGAATCTCTCCCCTGTTCGATGTTTGTCGGACTCTCCTTCTGCTGGATGTGAGAGACGCCGGAATTCGGACACGAAGTGAGAGCGGATTCCCAACCATGGGTCCGCACACACGAATTCCCTATCTGGTCGAAATGGGAGTGGACGTGCTGATCTGTGGCGCCATGTCGAGGACCTTGTGGCATCAGGCGGTTGCCGAAGGAATCCGGGTTCTGCCCTTTGTGGCCGGAGATGTCGATCGGGTGATCGATGGCTGGCTTCAGGGAAAACTGGAACAGGAG
>CAYVBC010000096.1:0-6485 GCA_964449545.1 uncultured Clostridia bacterium
GGGTGGTACCGAGAAGAGGGGGATGATTGTAGCCGATGAAAGCAAAAACTGCGATAAAAAGTAGTTTATAAATGTAAATCACGAGTGATTCTCCTGTTAAAATGGTTGATATCAATATAACAGATTTAACGGAGCTTTTCCAGACCCCTTATTCGGCCGAAAAGTTAAAAATTAACCAATTAGGGTTTCTTTTTCGGAGCGAATACTTTCGCGATCCCGATACTCAGTATATACAGGAGGATCATGGGGCCGGCAAAAAGGGATTGTGTAACCATATCCGGCGTTGGCGTGATCACCGCTGCGAGAATGAATATGAGGACAATCGCCCACTTGAAATATTTAATCAGTATGCGGGCCGTGACCAGTCCCAGTTTCGCCAGAAGAAAAACAAGAACCGGCAGTTCAAACACAAAGGCAATTCCGAAAAGGACCCGGAAAGCCAGTGATAAATACTGGTTGATGGTGAGCATGGGGGTGAAATCCTGGCCAACCTGGAGGAAAAAGCGGCACGCCCAGGGGAATATTGCGTAGTACCCGAAAGCTCCGCCAAGGATGAAAAAGAATGACGTGAAGAAAACAAAGGGAAAAACAAGTTTTCTCTCTTTTGGATAGAGTCCCGGGGCGATGAAAAGCCATAGCTGATGGAAAATAAGGGGAGAAGCGGCAAAAACGGAAGCGAGAAACGCCAACTTGATATACATCATGAAGGGCTCGGCTAGAGCTGTAAAAACCAGTTTCTGGCCCCCCAGGTACTGCTGAACCGGAACGGAAATCCATGCAAACACTTCGTCCACAAAGCTCCAGGAAGCCAGGAAAAAAATAAGAACAATGGCCAGAGAGATCAGAATCCTGCGTCTCAATTCCCCCAGGTGTTCAAAGAAGGTCAGTTCATCCGCTTTTCGGCTTTTCATCATCTCCACTTGTGATATTTTTCAATTCACGTTCCATTTCACGAAGATCACCTGTCAGGTCGTTCTTGTCGATCTCTTCTTGAATAGTCGATTTGGCTTCATTGACCGTGGATCGGAAATCCCGCATGAATTTGCCCAGTTCTCGAGCAAAGCGGGGCAGCTTGTCCGGCCCGAAAACCAGAAGGACAACCACGAAAATCAGGAGAATTTCCTGAAAACCCAAAGATCCAAACATTTTACCTCATTCCGCGGAGCGGAAGACAAGTTCGTGACGGGTGGAAGAGAGGCGGATCCGGCCCGCCGCTGCTTGCTCGCTCAGACGGGTTATTATTTCAGAAAAGGGGATGTCTGTAAAGCCCGGACCGGGCTCAATCCCTACGGAAAGGTCTCGTCCGTTCAACTTTGCCAGGTACAGGGCTGAATCCGCCAGGGAAATGACCTGTTGCCAGGTGATGATCCGGGGATCTCCCGCAATAAATGGGAAACGCGCAAAGCCGACGCTGACGGTTTTGCGCACCGATTCCTGAGAAGAGATCCGGAATTCTCTGGACGAAATGGCCGTACGCAGCCGCTCGGCCAGTTGATATGAATTTCCGGAACGCTTGTTGCGGGTCACAACGAGGAATTCCTCCCCTCCCCATCGGATCAACGTATCCGATGTGCGCAACTCTTTTCTGAGGGCATGGGCAATTCCTTTGAGCACCTGGTCACCGGAATGATGGCCATGAATATCATTCACCATTTTGAAATGATCAATATCGATGATAAAGAATGTCAGAACGCGATCTTCCTTCAGGTCTGAATGGCCGCGATCTCCCTGATACAGGCTGCGTTCCACCAGATGGACCTCCTCCGTGATCTTATCGTCCAGGTAACGACGGTTTTTCAGGCCCGTCAGGGGGTCGGTGGTGGAGAGAACCACCAGTTCGTTGTTCTTTCGCGCCAGCTCCCGGGTATGTTCATGAATGCGCTTTTCCAGTCGTCGCTTCTGGATCTCCAGCATGCGCAGGCGCAGCGCAATGGCCAGGCGGAAGACCACAAGCAGAACGACCAGGACGATCAGTACAAACCACCAGCGGAGCCACAGGGGGCCGCGGATGGTGAAATGGATGCGATTGGGGTTCAGAGAGGATGTATCCGTCCTCAATCCGTTGTCCGATGTGACCTCAAAGTTGTATTTTCCCGGAGGAAGGTTGGCATAACGGACGGAAGAACGACGTACCGCTTTACCCCATTTCTGTTCCAAAGGAAGCAATCGCCATCGATAGTATACAGGATTGTCCAGTCGCGTGGTCACGGCAAAAAAACTGAAATCAAGAGAATTTTCCCGACTTTTTAGTTCCAGAAGGGAATCCAGCGGACGTGATTCATTATTTACCCGGACCTCCAGGTTGGAGATCTGCGGGATTTCAGGTGTGAATTCCCGGGTTCCGGGACGGAGTTCCACGATCCCTGGAGAGACACCGAAGAAGAGGGTTCCGGAAGCGGTTTTTAATGCGGCATGGATAAATCCTTCATCGCCGAACAGGCCGGTTTTTTTACTGAAATGAGAGATATACCCATCGTGATAGCGGTCGAGGGACACGCTAGTGTTCATCCAGATGTTGCCCTGGTTGTCACGAAGGGAATACCAGACATCATTGTGGAGCAAACCGTTTTCCGTGGAGAGGTGGGTAACTTGCCCCTTATTGTACAGAAACAATCCGTTCACCACCGTGGACACCATGATTTCTTGGCTGTCGGAGGAGACTTGGATGTCGGTCACGTTCACCGTTCCCAGGCGGGTTTCCAGGTCACTCCGGATGAAGTCTCCCTGGTTGAATACCTGGACGCCATGGCCGGTTCCCACAATCAGAACGCCCGGTGTCCATTCGGCCAGCGCCCAGACGCGTATATGGTTCAACCCACTGGTTATTCGCGTGAAATGGCGGCCATCGGAGCGGATCATCCCGTGATCCGTACCGAACCAGAAGGTTCCCCCGCTGTCTTTCAGTCCATTCATCACTCTGGCATCTGCATGCAGAAGACGAAGCTTGTTTCCACGATCCCAGTGGAAAATTCCATTATAGCGGGTGCCAATGAGATAGTTGCGGGAATCGATCTTCAAGATGGTTCGTACCTGGCGGTTTTCAAGCGCCGGGTTGATCTTCATGGGGCGGATCCGGCCCGCGTGAATTTCCGCAAGCCCTTCATATCCCCCCAAAAGGACGCGGTCCGGTTCATCCTCCAACATGCAGCAGATGAATTCAGATGGAAGTCCGTCTTCCCTCTTGTACATGCGGAATATCACGCTGCTGAGGTGGGACAGTCCGAACCGGGTTCCGGCAAAAACCGTATGCTCACGATCCACGAAGACCCGGGTGACCGTTGAAAAGTGCATGCCGTTACCGGCATGGAACCGTTGCCACTGTTTTGAGGGATCCGCCAGGGAATAGAGGCCGGTCCGGGTTCCCAGCCACAGGGAGCCGTCCACATCCATATCCAGATCCGATACGGCACCGCAACCCTCTGGAAGTGGAATGCGGACACTTGGGGCTTTCGTGTCCAGTGAACGGATCCACCCATCCGCGACGAGGAGGATCCGATTGCGCCTGGAGCACAACAGTTCCATGGAAGGCTCCTCCAGGATCCCGGTCCATTGATCATGGGATTGCGCGTCACCGCGCAGCACACGACCCCCGGCCACGATGTATATATGCCCATCCTGATCCATGGTTGCGTGATCAATGGACAGGGTGTCCGGCAGGCCCGGGATTGAGAGTTCATTGGTTTCTCCCTGGAGGTTGAAGCGATACAACCTGCCCTCCGCGAGGCCCAGGACCTGACGTTTCCCCGGATCGATGAAAAGGCGGGTGACATTCAGTCCGGAAAGGAAATCCTTTTCCGGGACACGTTTGTTCAGAACGGTGAGGCCTTCACTCGTGGCCACCCACATGCGGCCCGCCAGCCCGGGAATAATATCGTTGATATAGCTTCCCGGCAGGCCGTCGGAAGTGGAGATGGTGCGGATGAATGCCTGCCCGTTGAAGATTCCCACACCACTCTGTGTCCCGACCCAGATATATCCCTGATTGTCCTGGGAAATGGCGGTGACGTAGTTCTGGGGCAGGCCGTCAGCGGTTTTGTAGTTGATGAAAGGGTATTGCACCGCAGTAAGACATATGCTGAACAAAAAGACGATCAGAAGACACCCGGTGGTGCGTAACATGATTTGACTCAATAGTAGCACGAAGCTTTCCGAAAAATCAAAGTACTCCGGGGGAATGTTTTACTTACTTTTTCTTGAACAGTCCGGGCTCCAGGCGGCCGCAGGAATCAAAGGCCCGCAGGGAGCCCAATATCATGCCCAGGAAAGCGGATACCGTGGCCGTGGTAAAAATGGCGATCATGATGAGAATCTGATAGCGAATGGCCACTGCGGGGGAATTTCCGCCAAGTATTTGTCCGGTCATCATGCCGGGGAGTGATACCAGCCCCATGGTGGCGACCGTGGCGATCTGGGGTGATACGGCGGCTTTCAGCGCCTGGGCCATGAAGGGTTTGCGGGCTTCCCACGGAGTGGCTCCCATGGAAAGGTGGTAGATCAGTTCTTCACCGCGTTTTCGCAATCCGTTGAAATAGCGATCCAGTGTGATGACATTGCTGCGCAGGATGTTGCCCAGGATCATTCCGCCCAGTGGAATCGCGTAACGGGCCGAAATCAGGGCGCGGGGTTCCAGCACAATGAACAGGGAGCCGAAAACCGCTGACAGACTGACTAAATAGGCGAAGGAAAGGGGGAAAAGAAAAACTCTGAAGCGCAGACCGCTCTGGCTGGTGATCGCGGAGCAGGCAACCAGAACCATGAGTACGATCCAGCCGATGTTGATCAGGGGGTGGTTGATCCGAAAAATTGTTTCCAGGTAAAGTCCCACCAGAGAGAGCTGAATTGCCATACGCGTGACACTGATCAGAAGCGCGCGAATCTTTCGCACCCGCAGGTAGAAGAAAACAGAGATCGGTATGATCAGGATCAACGCAAACAGGAACAACGACATATAGGGAATCTGACGCGCGCCCATTACTTCTCCTCCTGAAACGATCCCGACTGCATGACCAGGGTGCGGGAGCAGTACCTGCCCCACTCCTGGTTGTGGGATACGGAGATCACCGTGCGTTGTGGAGTGGCTGTCAACAGACGGATCACGGTTTCGATGTTTTCCGGATCCAGGGCCGCGGTGACCTCGTCCAGCAGAAAAACGGGTCGATCAATGAGTAAAAGCTGAAGTACCAGCAGGCGCTGCTTCTCCCCTCCCGAAAGGTCTGAAAACGGCTGGTTCAGGAGGTCCGGGGAGAATCGCAACGCTTCCATCAGTTCGCGGGAGCGTTTTTCGGGAAACCTTCGGTGGCGGTGAACACGGAAGTGGAAGGGAAAGCGCAGGACCTCAACGGCCGGCGCGTCGAAGCTGGGCAGCCGCTGACTGATGAAACCCAGGTGGGATCGATATTCACTGAGTGTCGAGGGAACGACCGGATCCCCTGAAAATAAAAGATCCCCGCTGAAACGTTCAAAACAGAAGA
Source organism: uncultured Clostridia bacterium (assembly GCA_964449545.1). Taxonomy (GTDB): domain Bacteria; phylum Acidobacteriota; class Aminicenantia; order UBA2199; family UBA2199; genus UBA876. The sequence goes on from CAYVBC010000096.1 coordinate 5,472, forward strand.
GTACTTTCAACAACGTGGATTTTCCGGCTCCGGATGGGCCGCGGATCAGGAGTTTTTCTCCCGGAGCCACCCTTAATTGAATATCGTTGAGAATTTTCTTGCCCTGTTTCTGAAGGTGAACGTGTTCAAGCCTGAGCATGATGGGAACTCTCCCCTGAAGATGAACATATTTTCTGTTTTTTCATGTGTAAGGTGTCAAGTCTCCGGAGGACCGGAAGAGAAGTATATGCGCTCCAGCTCCCTGGCCGGGCCGTGTTGATGGGAAGCGGGCACCACCGGGAAACGGGAACACAGATCCTCCATCCCGTCCGCCACCACGCGGGGGTGACCGACCCGGGAGAGTGCTTCCAGATCGTTGAGATTGTCGCCGAAATAGATCACATCCTGAAGCTTGATTCCCAGTATCCCGCATAGACGCGCGAGCGCGAGGTCTTTCCGGGCTTTTCCCGGTGTGACTTCGAGCCAGGAGAACTTTTTCCCCATGGAGCGGATCATTTGAAAATCCGGGGGGATCAGTGGCTCCAGGAGATCCTGCGCTTCACCGGCAAGGTGGTTGGGAATCCGTGTGGAAACCCCGGTCACGCAGTCGAAATGGTCAAACGAATCCACGGCCCGATAGGGTTCTTTGCGCTGGAAGAGACCAAAACCGCGATATTCGGGCACGCAGCCGCGGGAGATGTCCCGGAACACGATGACGGGGAATTCGCGCCCTTCCAGGGCCCGGACCAGGGTGCGGGCGGTCTGCGCGTCCAGGCCATGTTCCCATATCACTTTTTCTTCCCGGACGCAGGCCGTTCCGTTCTGAACCAGGAGCCATGGATGGCGTTCCAGGTCCCGGATGAAGCGCTTCGTGGTAAGAAGGTTGTACCCCGTGGCCAGGACCACGGGGACTTTTTCCCTCATCAGCCTGTCCAGCACCCGGGTGGTGTCGGCCGGGATCCGCTCCGCGCTGCGGGATACCAGGGTGCCGCCGATGTCCGAAGCCACAAGTCGGGGTTTTGCTGCCATTGTCAT
>CAYVBC010000097.1:0-6477 GCA_964449545.1 uncultured Clostridia bacterium
GGGACTGACCGGAAAGCGGATCGGCCTTCTAAAACGGGCACGGTGGTTGTCCGGGGCATTATCCGCACCCATTTTACCCGCCTCCGGTGAAAAACACCCTCGGCGGGCCGAACACCTCTCCGTACCGGTTCCCAGTCCCATCCGTTTACGTTCACTTGGGTCTCATTCCCCCGACCGAAGAGGAATCATACTAAATGATTAGTGATGGATTTTGAATTAAGAAAAGGACTCGGGTGACTCCCCCTCTCCGGCGGAATCCACCCGGAGCCTTTATGCTTTTTTCTACATTATTTCCCAGAGCTCGGCCTACCTTCTATTGTCTACAAATTCTCCCTGAGTTCGTTCTACATTCTACTTCATCAAGCCGGGTGAGAGAACTAAAATACGAATTTTTTCGTAAAATAGTTGACAGGGGGGAAAACTTGAAACATAATAACTACGAACATGTTCGTAGTACGATGCGCGTCGTAATTTTTGAAGGAGGTTGGAGACAGGCAATGAAAAAACAAAAACCAACGGATGCTGAACTGGAAATTCTCCACGTTTTGTGGGCGAACGGCCCTTCCACCGTGCGTCAGGTGAACGAAACACTCAACCTGAACCGGAAAATCGGGTACACCACCACACTGAAAATGATGCAGCTGATGACCGACAAAAACATGCTCAGCCGCAATGAAGAAAGGCGGAGCCACTTGTACACCCCCCGGATCAAGGAATCGGACGCCCAGAACCTCCTGCTGAACAAACTGGTGAAGTCTGCTTTTGGCGGATCGGCAGTCAAGTTGGTGATGTCCGCCCTGGGGAATGTGGAAACGTCAAGGAATGAGCTGGAAAAGATCCGGGACTTGCTGGACCACATGGAGGCGCGGCAAGGAGGAACCCATGACCCTGGTGAATAAAATCTTCTCTGACCTGGCAGTCAACACCATCGGGTGGACCCTGGTTCACAGCCTCTGGCAGGGAGCGTTGATCGCCCTGTTATTCTTGCTTTTGCTGGTGCTTTTCAGAAAGAGCCGGGCCAACATCCGCTACCTGATCGGGGTATCCATGTTGTTTCTGATGATCCTGGCTTCCATGGTGACGCTCAACCTGGTGTATCAGGGGGAAGCGGTCCGCCAGGCTTCAGGCGGTAGATTCCTGAGCGGCGGCACCGGCCTGATGGCCGGGCATGATTTCTGGTTCCAGGTCAAGGACTGGTTTGACCGGGGGCTCCCCCTGATCGTCAGCATCTGGTTTCTGGGCGCACTGTTCTTCTTTTTGCGTTTCGTCAGTGGAATCCTGGGCAATCAACGCCTGCGCCACCACCACCTCCGCGAGGTGTCAGAGCACTGGCAGGAAAAGGTGCGTTCCCTGGCGCAGCGGATCCGGGTGCGGCGCCCGGTGGTCATGCGGGAATCCTTTCTTGCGCGTTTCCCTTTGACCATTGGTCACTTGAAACCGATGATCCTCTTTCCCGTGGGCATGCTGGCCCAGATTCCCCCCAGCCAGGTGGAAACCCTGATCGTACACGAGCTGGCCCACATTCTGCGCCGGGATTACATCGTCAACGTGTTCCAGAACATTATGGAAATCCTGTATTTCTATCACCCGGGAATCCGCTGGGTTTCCAACCAGATCCGCAATGAACGCGAACACTGCTGCGATGATTTAACGGTGTCCGCTTTGGGAGATCGGTTGACCTATGCCATGGCCCTGACCCGGGTCGGGGAAAACGCAGTGAGAGCTTCCACGGACCTTGCCCTGGCCGCTTCAGGAAATTCATTTAAATTGTTGAAAAGAATCAGGAGGTTATTACCAATGACACATAATCGCTCAAGATTTGTCGATGGGATGGTGAGTTTTATTGTGATGGCGGTTTTCGCGGTCTTCCTGATCGCGGGGATCTCCGCGTCCGGCGAACTGTTCGCCACGGCCAAAGGGGAACCGGCGGCCACATCCGATGTAAAAAATAAGGAAAACAAAGAAGAAGCCATACAGAAACTGCAGAAACGCTACCAGGAGCTGGCCACTCGGAAATCCGACCTTTCGGAAAATGAAAAAAAAGAGCTGACTGCCATCGCCGGGAAATTGGAAATCCTTCATGAGAAAGAGGCCGATAAAAAGATCGCTTTTGTCAAAGCCGAACTGCGAAAACTCAAGGAGAAGAAGAAACTGACCGGATCCGAAAAGGAGAAGTATGAAAAATACTCCCAGTTCCTCATGGAATATGAGAAGAATCAGAAGATCCGCTACCTGAAAGAGGTGTACGAAAAGCTGAAGCTGAAAGGTGAAAAGCTCTCCGAGGAAGAGAAGGGAAAACTCCGGGCCATAGAGGAAAAACTGAAACTCCAGGAAGTGGAAGAAAAAGTCCGGCAGGAGGAGTTGATGGCCAAAGAAGAGGCCCTCCATGCGCGACTCCAGGAGTACAAAGCCCGGGAAGCGGAGCTAAGCAAAGAGGAGAAGGCCAGGCTGAAGGAAACGGCCCTGAAACTGAAGGAGATACAGGCCCGGGCTGAAGAGTTGCGACATGCCCGCAAGGAAAAGGCCATGGCCCTGAAATCCGAATACCTGCGCCTGCAAAAAATGGAAGAGCGGACCCTTGAACAGGAAGAGAAGCTGAAAAAGCTTCAGCACTACATGCAGGAACTCAAGGCACGCTACCATGAGTTGAGTGAAAAACGGGGAGCTCTGGAAAAAGCCATCCAGGCCTTTGAGTCAAAGAGCAAACTCTCAAAAGAGGAGACGCACAAGCTGCAGAGCATGAAAAAAATGCTGGAAAAGGTGCAACAGGAAATATCCGGGTACTGATCCAATTCACCTCGCTGGCAACCATAAAGGGCCGGCCTCCGGGCCGGCCCTTTTTTTATGCGCCCAGGCAGAAAAAAAGGTATACTTATGGTATGGCCAAAAACAAACAACTCCTGGGATCCATGCTGGCGTTCCTTTCCGCCGTTTCGGTTTCCCTCGTATTCATCACCGCCAAAGTGGTCCAGCGAACCATGGAAACCCGGGTCTTCCTGTTCTGGTGGTTCTGCTTGGCCGCCCTGTGGGCGGTTGTGATCCTGGTAATCAAACGGGATGATATTCTCTGCTATGTCGGCAAGCTGAAATCATTCCGGTGGTTTTTCCTGTACTTTGTTTTTTCCGAGGCCTGCGCAGCCTTCCTGTTCTTTTACGTCATCAAGCAGGTCAACCCGGCCATCGTCTCCTTCATCGGCAGCCTGACTCCCCTTTCCGTGGCGATTATCGCCTTTTTCTACATTGGGGAAAAGCTCTGCCCCAGGGAGATCCTGGGCGGCCTCATATCGATTTCCGGAGTGATCCTGATCACCTACGTATCCCCGGAAATCAGTGTCGGCTACACCCTGCTGGTCATTCTGATGGTGCTGATATTTTCATTCAACAACGTACTGGTCAAAAAAAAGACGGCGGATGTCCCGCCGATCCTGATCACCCTGGTGCGGATCTTCTCCCTGCTTGCCACCTACCTGGTCTACAACCTGGCGCGCGGGGGATTGCGCTTCCCCACTTCCGGGGAACTGGGACCGCTCGTGCTGGGATCCTTCCTGGGCCCGATCCTCGGCATGACACTCCTGTTCACCGCCTTGAAGTACATCAAGTCCACCCAGGTGTCCCTGATCAAGAACAGCCAGCCCTTTCTCGTGGTGGTTTTTTCATATCTCTTCCTGGGTACAGTGGTGACCCTGAACCAACTCTGGGCCGGTTCCCTGATCATCCTGGGGATCAGTCTGATGGTCAGCGACAGGCGATTGAGCCTGCGGACCATCCTGAACCGCTTCGTTAAAAATTGAGTTCATACATCAGTATTCGGGTTGTACTCAACCCCATCCGGGGATCGCTCAGCCCCCCTTCTCCCAGGATTCCATATCTCCCTCGATTACCCTGAAAATCGGGTTCGCGATCGGTGACGCGATGCGGGCGACCGCCTCATGGCGTTGGCCATCGCGAATTTTGAGTTTCGCCTTTAGGTGACGCCACTCGAATTCAAGTTGTCCCCTCGTCACCACAAGCCGCGTATCCGCAAAACACGGCCCGATTTTTTCACGGTTGAAGGAAAACCCACGTTTCGTTGCTTCTTCAAAAATATTCAGAAGATACCGGTCCAGTACAGGCACCGGCTCTTCCTGTGCCCTGAATCGCTCCAACTGCGGATGATTTCGATATCCCCGTGTTTCCCCCCGCAATACCTTTCGGGCCAGCAACCCTTCACGCCAGCATGCCACCAATCCACGGGTGTCGAGATAACGGGGATGCAGGCTCCACAGCCTCATTCATCCATTCTTGTGCGCATATTGTTCATCCCACTACCCTGAACCCGGAACGCCGGAATGTCAAGCGAAAGCATGAGACGCTCAGGCGGGAAATGTCTGCCTGCTGAAAAATAAGGTTCTATTACGTTTCCTGTGGGTAAACACACATTGGTGATTGGCAAGAAGTTGCGATAGAGAGTGCCCGCAGGGCATAAAGCATAAGCGAAGGCAAACGGCAGGTTCCGGGGACCCATGGGCTGAGGCAGGACGGCCGAAGGCAAAATGATGCCCCGGATTACATCCCAAACAACCACCGGGGTCATTTTAGTCCGCCAAAGACCGCAATGGGTCTGAACCGAAGTGGTGAGCGGTGACTTGTGCCCGAAAGGGCTCTCTACTGAAGCCTTTCCCATTTTTCTAATTGTTATAACCTCTTAAACCCACACAAAATGGAAGAGAACCAAAAATAATAAAAATCAGCCGGGCATGGTTGACAGGAAACCATCGGGGGTTTAGTATGTACCTTATTGGTTATTTTGCCAAATAGGCAATCGCGCGACCCGGCAAAAGGAGAAACCGATGAATCATGAAATCATCAGTCAGTATCAGGCGGAGGCGGATATACTCAAGGCCCTGGCCCATCCCATTCGATTGTTCATCATACACACCATCCGCGATCACCGCCTGTCCGTGAAGGAACTCACTGAAAAAGTCGGCGTGGATATCTCCACCATGTCCAAACACCTGGATGTACTGAAAAGGCATGCCATCATATCCGGCAAAAAAGTAAACAACCGGGTCTTCTACTCACTGAACATCCCCTGCGTGCTGGAATTCATGAGTTGCGCCCACAAAGTACTGCGCGGAAACGATACCATGATTCAGGCAAAACCCCCTGAAAATCTATTGTAAAAGGAGTGGAACATGAATGAATTGGAAAAAGCGATCATGAAGATGGATTTCGACTATTTCGGGAGCGGCCAACATATCATGGACGTACCCTCTTTTCTGGAACGGGAGGACGCCCTGTTCCTCGATGTGAGGGCCAGGGAGGAGACAGAGACCATCCGAATCGGTTTGCGCCATCATTGCCCGGTTCTGGAGATCCCCATGCATGAGGTACCCGCCAGGCTCAAGGAAATCCCCCATGACAAAACCATTGGCGTGTTCTGTTCTTCCGGTGTGCGTTGCGTCATCATCTTTGCCTACCTGAAAAGCAAGGGATTTGAAAAAGTCAGGATTCTGCCCGGGGGGTACCATAACCTGACCGATGCGCTCAAGCCTGGAAAAATCTACAAAAAACTGAACGGCTGACCTCATGAATATCTGGTTCCTTGCTGTAATCATTTTCCTTATCGCCATGGTCATGACCATGACCGGGCGGGGTGGCGGTAATTTCTATGTGCTGGCAATCGCCCTGTCCGGGACCGGTATGCACGAGGCCGCCACCACCGGGCAGTTCATTCTCATCGTCTCCTCCCTGACCGCGGCCGTTCTGTTCGGTAAACGGAAGATCACCGACTGGAAACTGGTGATGATTATCGGCGGCATGACCCTGGTGTCCGCCTTCCCTGGAGGTTTCTTCTCGGACATTTTTCACGATCAAGTGCTGAAAATCATCTTCGCCCTGTTTATCGCGATCGCTTCCCTGATGATGCTCAAACCGGTCCAAAAAGAGCTCCACATGAAAAGCAGGTGGACCCTCACAGTTCATTCCGGGACCGAATCCTATCCGCTGAACCTGCTCCTGATCGTTCCCGTGGTGCTGACAACGGGTTTCATCTCCGGAATGGTGGGAATCTCCGGCGGTTCCTTCCTGGTACCCCTGATGATCCTGGCGATACGGGTTCCCATGCGTATAGCGGTGGGCACATCCACCACCCTGGTGATGATCACCGCTTCATCCGGGTTTCTCGGACATCTCAGTTCCGGCCATTTCGATTACCGGCTGGCCCTGCCCCTTGCGGCCGCCGGGCTGATCGGAGGTGTGATCGGCGCCCACCTGACACTGAAGTTCAAACCAGTGAACCTTAAAATTCTCTTTGCCGCCACGTCCATGGTCGCCGCCATCATCATGGTCATTAACGCCCTGTAACGGAAACCGGCAATTCATAACCGCGGTTCACTCCCCCAGTAAAATACGGTACAATTCCCCGGTTTCCGCTTCCGGTGCTATCTTTTCTGGATCTTTTCCTTGAGGCGTTTGATGTGGCCGCGGCCCAGTCCC
>CAYVBC010000098.1:0-4906 GCA_964449545.1 uncultured Clostridia bacterium
AAAATCTGGGCATCAACCTTATGAACCCCGCTCTCCTCAAGGATTCCCGCCATATCCCGGGTGTAGGCATCTTCTTCTCCCGGGTGTCCGATCACAATGTATGCGGCAAGCTCAATCTTCCGTTTCAAGCTTCGGTTTATGGAATGAAACAACCGGCTGAAGTTTCTGAAGCTGTCGAATCGGGGTTTCCCCATGAGACTGAGGACATCATCATGGGTATGTTCGGGCGCCACGCGTAAAAATTTCCCGCAGTGATGGCGCATGATCTCCTCCAGCAGGTCAGGTTGACGGAGCATCAGATCGTGTCTCACACCGGATCCGACAAAAACCTGTCGAACGGAATGGTGACTGCGCACTTCCCTGAGCAGATTGAGATAGGGTGAGGTCGATGAAGAGGTGGGATGATCCATTCCGTACATCTCCGCCGTGGCGCCGCCCACGTCCGGGACAATGCCTTTCCAGGCGGGATGATGCGACAGGGTCTCGACTTCGCGCATGACGGATTCCGGGGAACGTGAGATGACCTGACGACCCTGATGACGGGAGATTGAGCAGAAGGCGCATGCCCCCGCGCATCCCCGATGGGAAGTGATGGAAAAAAGATTCATGGTCAACGCGGGTGATCTGCCGGTGCCTTCCGGATGACATCTTTCATAGGGCAGGTCGTAGATCCGGTCCAGGTCTTCAGTGGAATAAACGCTGTGGGGGAATACCACGACGAATCGTTCCGCGTGCTGCTGGACATATCCGTATCCGCGGGATGCGGCGCGGGAGATTCCGCGCTGCAGTTCGAGCAGAAGTGACGGGTCTTTTTGAACCGCTTCAAAACAGGGAAGATCCTCCCATTGATTGCCCGGGGGATGCTGGGCCATGATCCTGGCCGTACCTGGAAGGCATAACTCGTTGGGAGCCGTTCCCTTCCGCATGGCCCTGGCGATGGCCACGATCTGGTGCTCCCCCATGCCCATGACAGCCAGGTCCAGCCTGGCGTCCAACAGGATGGACCTCCGGATTCGTTCCTGCTGGAAATCGAAGTGAGAAAGGGTTCGGAGGGTGGTTTCCATACCCCCGGATATGATGTGAACGCCTTTCCAGGCCTTGCGGATTTGATTGGACAGGGCCATCACGCTGCGATCCGGACGAATCCGGGATGAGGCGGACCTGGCCGAATCCGGAAAATACGCGGATCCCCCCGATTGGTAGAGGTCTTCCCTGCGCCTGCGACGGGAAGCCGTATAGTTCAGTACCACGGAATCAACCGGTCCGGGGACAATGGCAAAAAAAAGCCGCGGGCGCCCCAGGATTTTAAAGGAATCCGGGTCTTGCCAGAGTGGTGTTTCAATCCAGCCAACCCGGAAACCCGCGTATTCCAGGACACGTTTTAATATGCCCTCCGGAAAAGACGGGTGGTCCGAAAAACGGTACGGCAGAACCAGAATGATATCGTATGTCTCTGACATGGCGGTTCCAGGTGGGGTGTAAGAGATCCGGTGGTTACAACCGCTGGGCCATCTCTTTCCCCAATTGTCTGCAGGCGGTAATGTCCGCGTCGCCGGGAGAATGCTTCGCTTCCACAACCGGTTCCAGCAGTTCGTTTCCCGGCAAAGCGGCAAATTCCCTCATGGCGGAAACCGCACCGCCGCTCCAGCTGTATGTGCCGAAAATGCCAAACAGGTGGTTCTTCAACTGATCATTTTTCAAGGTGGAGATCAGTGTTTCCATGAAGGGAAAGGGCTTCAGGTTATAGGTACTGCTTCCCAGCATTAGCCCACGGTATTTCCAGATATCCCGCAGTACGAATGAAAGATTGGAACGTGAGAGGTTGTGGATACGGATGTTTGTCACGCCACCTTGTGAAAGGGAACGCGCAATGGCTTCGGCCATGATCTGGGTATGCCCATACATGGATGCGTAAGCGATCACCACTCCGGGCTCCGTCTCCTGGCGGCTCCAGCGGTCGTAACGTTCAATAATGTGGCCCGGGAATGAGCGGAACACGGGGCCATGGGCCGGCGCGATGGTCTGGATCGGCAGTGGGGAGAGTTTTTTCAACGCACGTTGTACCATGGGGCTGTATTTGGCGACGATGTTCGAATAGTATCTCAGGGTCTCATCTTCCGTGTCGGGCAGATTCAACTCATCATCAAAAATTCCACCATTGAGGGCGCCAAAACCGCCGAAAGCATCCATGGAAAACAGGGTTCCCGTACCAATTTCAAATGTCATCATGGTCTCCGGCCAGTGAACCATGGGGGTCAGATGAAACTGAAGGGTATGATCTCCCAGTTTCAGTTTTTCTCCATCCTCCATGACCATGAGACCTGAATCCACGCCATAGAACCCCTTGAGGAAATCAACGGTTCGTGCATTGCACACGATCTGCATTCCGGGATACAGATCACGAAGGACTTTGAGCGCGCCGGAATGATCCGGTTCCATGTGGTTGATCACCAGGTAATCAATGGCTTCATCCGGCCCGAGAACGGATTGGATTTTCTCAAGGAACTGCGGGAGGAAACCTTTTTTCACCGTATCAATCACGGCGTTCTTGCTGTCTTTAATCAGGTATGCGTTGTAGCTGACGCCTTCCGGCAGTGGCCATATGGCCTCAAAGAGGTCCGTGTCAAAATCATTGACTCCGATCCAGTAGATTCCTTCTTTCATCTTAACAGCATCTCTCATTCTCGGCTCCTTCCCATTGATCCTCTGAGGGACACATCCATTGTACCTGATTCAGGGTTGTCGACTCAAGAAAAAGGTTAATTTGCAGGGAATATTCAGTATGTTATAATATCACACTCATTGTTCAAGTACGACAATGCAAAGGAGGCCTCATGCGGAACACGCGATCTCTGAATACCATGCTCCTGTTCATGGGAATCATCATTCTGATTTCATCGCTGGCTGTTGCCGGGACGATGGAGAAGAGCAAACCGGATCCCAGCCGGATTCTCATGAGTAAGGCCAGGACTGCAGGTTCCGTTCCCGTAATCATCAGATTCAGGGTTCCCGATATGGACGCGCTGCTCTCCGAATCGCTGAAATATCCATCTTTCCTTACTTCCAGAGATGAATATCAACTGGCGCAGGATGCGGACCTCCGGCTTGAAATGGCTGTCCGGACAGTGACCGATGAACTCCTTTTCAAACTGGGAAAGACAAACTTCCGTCTTCACCACACCTTCACCACCCTTCCCCTTCTCGCCATCGAGGCCACTCCGGACGCCCTGGATTCGCTGAATAAGATGCCCAATATACTGGGGATCGTTGAAGACCGTGTGATCAAGCTTCCCGACTACCAGGTTTCCAATCTGAAGTCCGATCCCACGGCGAGTCCGCAGATGAATGAGGCGGCCCCGTTGATCGGCGCGGACATGGCCTGGTCGGTGGGATTTACGGGAGAGAACTGGTATGTCGCCGTTCTGGATTCCGGTATTCGCCGCACCCATGAAGCCTTCAAGGGAAAAACCATTGTGGAACAATGTTATTCCTTAAGAGGAGATTGCCCCAATGGTCAACGGGAGATGGCGGGTCCCGGTTCTTCCGCCCACTATGATTCAAAATACTGGGGCTATGATCACGGCACCCATGTTTCCGGTATTGCCGCCGGCCACAGCGTCGGCGGTTTTTCAGGGATTGCCCCGGGTGCGGACATCATCAACATTCAGGTGTTCTCCCGCTTCAGCGCGGTTGAATGCAATGACAATTCCCCCTGTGTCATGTCCTACAATTCAGACCAGCTCAAGGGACTGGAGTTTCTGTTTAATAAACGCAACGTGTTTCGGATCGCGGCGGTGAACATGAGCCTCGGGGGTGGATCGTATTCCAGTGCCTCGGCCTGCGACCTGGATAATCCCATGATGAAAATTGCCATCGACAACCTGCGCAATGCCGGAATCCCCACAATTATTTCCTCGGGAAACGAGGGGATATGCGACGGTATCAGCGCACCGGCCTGCATCTCCTCCGCAATTGCCATCGGAGCCACGTCCAAAAGTGATGTGGAATCCAGTTTCAGTAACTTTCATCCCGCCTTGCTGGATTTCTTCGCCCCGGGCAGCAGTATCCGTTCCTCCACCGGAGGCTCGAACGCCAGTTATGAGAGCTGGGGCGGAACCTCCATGGCATCCCCGATGGTTACCGGAGCATTCGCGCTGTTGCGCCAGTTTTCGGATCAGATTTCTCTCGATGATCTGCTGAAAACCATGAATCAGGCAGGGAAATCAGTCGAGACCAAATGCCTTACTGGAGATCGGAAGCCCAGAATCAACGTGGGAGAAGCCCTTCTGAGTCTCATGACCGTTGTTCCCCCCACCAATATTTCGGGCGAACAATCCAAAAATCAGTCCGTGTTCCAATCCGAGTACCTGAACACACTCACCTGGGAAGCCAATCCCCTGAATGATGATAAAAATGTAGTCGCCTACCGGGTCTACCTCGTGGAGAATGGTGAACTTCTTCTCCTGTCCGAAGTGGGCGCGGATGTGTTTTCATACCGTCATCGCAGGGTGGCGAAGAGGACACCCAAAACCTACGCATTCTCCAGCATTGACGGCGAGGGAGAAGAGAGCTTGCCGGCCTATTATGAACTTTCCTTCGGAGTGGAACAATAATTCAGGGTCCGGTTCAGGAAAGGAATGAAACACTGGGTTGAGGCGTTTTCGGGAAAAAGGATTGCCGTGTGGGGCGATTTTATCCTTGATGAATACATTTATACCCACGCGACACGGGTTTCCCGGGAAGCCCCGGTATTAATCGCAGAGTTTGAATCCGAATTGTTTCGTCTAGGTGGCGCTGGGAATGTCGCGGCCAACATGAAAGCTCTCGGGGCGATTCCAGTCCCTGTGGGAGTGATCGGAAAAGACAGAAGTGGCCGGATATTATCCGATCTTTTCACGGAAAAAAG
>CAYVBC010000098.1:5006-6404 GCA_964449545.1 uncultured Clostridia bacterium
GGGCACACGCTGGATACGCTCCGAACAATGGTGGATGTCCCCCCCATCGTCGTGGATTCACGCCGTCATTTAAGGGATTTCCGGAGTATCCGTGCCGCCACTCCCAATGAATCCGAATTGCATCTCCTGTTTCCCGGGAATGACTTTGATCAACTCGGCGATTTCGAGAATGCGGGCCGACAGCTGCAGAAGGCGCTTCCGGTTGAGGGTATGATTATGAAGCGTGGCGACCGCGGCATGGTGGTCCTTGATGGAGAATCTGAAGCCCGGGAGATCGGAATTTTCGGTCCCAGCGAAATCGTGGATGTGACAGGCGCTGGAGATACCGTGATCGCGTTGTTGTCTCTCTCTTTATCCGTCGGAACGGATCTTTTCACTGCCGCGCGTATTGCCACCGTGGGTGCTGGGCTCACTGTAATGAAAGCCGGTGCCAGTGTTGTGGAACCGGATGAGCTCTCTTGCGCGTTAAGCGGGGGAAACCTGCCATGAGTCACGAAGGTGAGATGGATTCATCTCTTTCACTGGAACAGCTTTCCATCCTGATCTCTATTCTGAAGGGTCGCGGACTGACCGTGGCACTGGCCAATGGTGGTTTTGACCTCCTGCACGTCGGGCATATCCGTTATCTGAGGGAAGCCGCAAAAACAGCGGATATCCTTGTGGTTGCGTTGAATTCCGATGCCTCATTGCGAAAACTGAAAGGGCCCGGCCGGCCACTTCTTTCCCAGAAAGAACGGGCTATGATGATCAATGCCGTGGAAAACGTAGACTATGTGACTGTTTTCGATGAACCCACGGTGGAAAACGTTTTGAGGACATTGACGCCCCATGTTCACTGCAAGGGGGGCGACTATACACCGGACACCGTCCCGGAACGTGATGTGGTGAAAAGTTTCGGTGGAAGAATCGCGATCGTGGGAGGGGACAAGGTGCGTTCCACCTCCTGGGTGATCCGCGACCTGGAGCGCCCGCGCTGACGGTATTCCCGGAGGCTTCACGGAAATCAAGATGCCATTCAACCCTGAAGGAAAGACGATCGCTGTGGTTCGATTGTCGGCCTTTGGAGACATTCTTCACACACTGCCCGCGGTTCAATTATTGTCTGAATCGTTCCCGGATTCCCGAATCCATTGGATATCTTCTTCCAGAGGCCGTGAATTACTGAGATGCTTTCAGACTTCCCTGGAAATCCAGACGATTGACTTCCGGAAAAAATCCCTCGGGAGGTCTCTGTCAGAATTGTGTCGTATTCGTTCCGAAAATCGTGGTCGCTTTGACTTGGTGGCGGATTTTCAGGGGCTGATCAAGTCGGCCCTCGTGGCCCGGGCATGTGGTGGTAGAGTTCTGGGGTTTCATGGATCCAACCTCCGCGAGCGGCCCGCTGCATGCTTCTATTCC
>CAYVBC010000099.1:0-1844 GCA_964449545.1 uncultured Clostridia bacterium
TAGCTCAATAATCCCTGGATGATCAGTTCGCTGGCGGCGTCTTCGTCCATGCCGCGGGACATGAGGGTCTGGAGCTGTTTCTTGTCCACGCTGCCCACCGCCGCTTCATGGGTCACGTGAGCGCTGGGATCACGCACGTCCACTACGGGATTGGCCATGGCGCGGGCCTGATCCATGACTACTTCCTTACAGTCCACGTGTCCGCGCGCATGGGGCGCTGTGGCGACCACCTTGTTGTAGATATCCGCCACGGCCGTGTCGCGCACGGCGATTTTCGAAGTCAGCACGCCGCGGGAATGGGCTCCCTCCAGGTAGGCGATTTCGGCCAGCTTGATATGATCGTCGCCGCGGCCGTTGATGCGGGCGGTCATGTCCACCAGGGAACGCTCATCACCGTGGGTGGTGTACTGGATATCCATTTTGCCCACGCGGCCGCGCAGCAGTTCGAACTCGGTTTTGAAACGCGCGCCTTTGCCCACGTGGACCTCGGCCTTTGGAATGACTTCAGTACCGCCGGACTCGCTGTGCACGTGGCGCTCAAAGTAACTGTACTCCGCGTCTTCGTCGATGCGGATCATGGCGTCCATGATATGTTTCACATCCACGGCGTAGGGGAAGGTGCAGTGGGCGTTGATACTGATGCGGGAGCGGGCTCCGATCTCCACGTTCATATTGATCCGCTGCACACCCGTTGCCGGGATGACACCGAAGCAGAGGTGAACCGGTTTTTCCACCACCGTGTCCGGTGCCAGGACCAGGTGCACGTCCACGCCGTCCGCCAGCTCACGGACATCCACGGCGAGGCCGGGAACGGTGTTCTGCTCCAGGACCTTGTTCTCGTTGATGATCAGGCGCGCGGTATCGGGATCGTTGACCGCGTGGGGATCCATATCCGACTGGGTGGTAATCTCTTTCAATGTGGTTTCGGGGCTCATGCGCTCACTTCCTTGATTTTGGGATCCCGCACATCACAGGGCATGCACTCGCCTTCGAAATAGCGGCGGATCTTCTTGATGGATCCCTGGTCCACCAGGCGGCCGTGACACAAGAGGAATCCATGTTCGGCCTGGTCCATGACGGCCAGGCTGTGGGTGATGAAGACTACCGTGGTTCCCGCTTTCTTGAGTATCTTGACCACGTTAAAGATCCGTTCTATGGACTCGATGTCGATGCCGGAATCGGGTTCATCCATCAGGGCCAGGGCGGGCTGCATGGCCAGAATGGAGGCCAACTCCACCTTCTTGCGTTCGCCGCCGCTCAGGGTGCGGTCCACGGCACGGTTGCCGTAGTGGTCCGGATTGAGACCCAGGGTATCCAGGGTGGAACGCAGAAATTCCTCATCCTTGTTGCGGGCGGAAGCGCGGATGAAGTCCATGACCTTCAGGCCTTCAAACCGGGCCGGTTCCTGCCAGGAGAGGGTGATGCCCAGGCGGGCGCGTTCATCCACTTCCATCTCCTTGATCGACTGGCCGCGGAAGCGGATATCTCCGCTGAAGTCGCGGTAGCCGTTGAGTCCCATGATGGTACCGGCCAGGGTGGATTTTCCCGCGCCGTTGATGCCGATGATGGCATGGGAATGCCCTTCCCAGAGATTCATGCTGAGACCGTCAAGGATGGTTTTCCCGTCGAGGTTCAACGTCAGGTTGTCTATTTCCAGGATATTTTTCATAATGACCTCTATTGTTTAATCCAAACTATTTCGTTCAATAATAACAACATATTGTACCCCATTTCGTCCCAATTGGCAACCTTCAGGGGTCAGATTTCGAACAGTTTTCGCTGGGATGGCTCCGTGTCCATTGGCAGCGGATCCGGTTGCCGCCATTGTGCCAGGTTGCGTTGAA
>CAYVBC010000099.1:1944-6373 GCA_964449545.1 uncultured Clostridia bacterium
CCAGTGCCCGCGCGGGCTCCAGGCTGGCGGCTTCGTTCAGGTGTTCGGTGGTTACCCGCTTGAACGCGGGTTTCGCGGACAGTCGTTCCCGGGGCAGTTCCGCTCCCGGATCCAGGGCCAGGTGGAGGAGATCCAGTACGGATCGGGCGGGCTCCTCCCAGTAAAACGGGGTGTTTCCGATCTCCTGGAACGGGATGGTGTGGTCGTGGAAGGCCTTGCGCAGTGGAGCCATGAGGCGGCGGGTGCGGCAGAGGACGGCAAAATCCGCCAGGCTGCTGATAATGCCCGCCTGGGTGCCGTCACTGATCTTGCTGTCCATGGAAAAGAACCGCAGGCCGCCACTCATCTCCTCGATCACGCGGGCGATGAACTCCGCTTCGCTGCGTTCACTGCGGTGTTCGGATACATGGATTTTCATTCCCTTTGCCTTGCCGGACTGGAAGGCTACGGCCCGGGGATCATCGCGAACCACCTGGGCCGATGCTTTGAGGATATGATCGGTGCAGCGGTAACTGTGATCCAGGTCGTACACGACGGCTCCGGGAAAATCCGCCTGATAGGATTGAATAAAGCGCACGTCCGCGCCGCGGAATCCGTAAATCGCCTGGTGGGGGTCCCCGATTACCATCAGGTTTCCCCCGGGACCGGGAACCAGGGTCCGGATCAGTTCATACTGGAGGGGATTGACATCCTGGTACTCGTCCACCAGCACCCACTGGTATCGCTCCCGGCATTGTCGCAGGATCGAATCATCCTCTTTCCAGGTTTTCAGCAGCAGGAAAAGAAGATCTTCCAGATCCAGGGCATCCATTCTCTCAAGCAGCGCTGAGTACTCCGCGGCGGACTCTCCCATTGCTGATGGATCGCCAAGGGGATCCATCTTGGCATCGTGAATCGCGGCCGCGCAGAGCGCCGCATCCTTTTTCTCCAGCCCCAGGCGATGTTCCAGCAGCCAGCGGCGGTCCTCGGGATCCAGCAGGGTGAATTCCGGTGTGCGCCCGGCCACCCGCGGAAATTCCCGCAGCAGGCGGTCTCCCAGGCCATGAAACGTGACCGTGGTCACGCCACTGAGATCTTCTCCCGCATCTCCCGCCTCTCGAAGACGTCGCCCCATGGATTCAGCGGCCCGGCGCGCGAAAGTAATGGCGAGAATTTCGGTGGGGCAAACCTCCTTTTTCCGGATCAGGTGGAGGATACGCTCGGTGAGGACCCGTGTCTTTCCCGTTCCCGGTCCAGCCAGGACCAGCGCGGGTCCGGGACCATGTTGAACGGCCCGCTGCTGGGAGGGATTCAGCTCACCGGATCCCGTAGCGATCTGGAGGTTTGATGCGACCGGGGATACAACCATTCTGAGCGCGGTCCGATTCCGGAACGCCTGGATGGAAAAGGAGAGCAATGGCCGCCCGGGTGGTTTATCATGACTGTTTGCGGACTGAGAAAACAGGGTGGGTGCGGTCTGCCGGGTTTCATTGTCCGCGAATACCCTGACTTTTCCGAACTGTCCGTCAAATCCCTCCTCCACAATCACCTGCCGGTCTCGCATTCGCGTGATGGCCTCGGCCAGCTCCGGGAATCCCGCGTCGTGGATCTTCCCGGTGGGATGGTGGAGAAGAATGTTCAATTCGGAGCCCAGGGCTGTCATGACTTCATGCAGGAAGGCTTCCACCTTGCGGCTGGTGGGTCCGGTTCCCGATAACTCCGCCAGGATCTCGCGCAGCGGGATGATGGAGTGGAAGGGATGGCGATGGGGGCGTTCCAGGGGATCGTCGCGGTCCGCCAGCTGGGCCACCCGGTTGAGCACGCCTTCGGTGATCGGACGGCCGCAGCAGCTGCAGATGCCGTCATGTTCCAGGGTCTCCAGGGGATTCCAGCGGATCCCGCACTTGCGGTGACCATCAAAATGGTATTTTCCCTCCTGGGGGAAGAGGTCGATGGTTCCCTTGAATTGACGCGGGTCTCCTTCCCGGATAGTGCGGGTAATGGAATCGAAATCCATTGGCGTGTCCAGCAGAAACGCGTTGCGACCGAGTTTATCCGGAGAGTGGGCGTCGGAATTGGAGATCAGCGTGTACTCGTCCAGGTGGCTGCAGATCCAGTGCATGGGCGGATCCGTGGAGAGGCCGGTTTCCACCGCGTGGATCTGATCGGAAAGATCACGGTAGCAGTCCCGGATGGAGTCAAACCCGGAACGGGACCCCAGCGCGGAAAACCAGGGTGTCCAGATGTGAGCCGGAATGAACATGGCCCGCCTGTCCGCTTCCAGTACGATTTCCAGCAGATCGCGGCTGTCCATGCCCAGGATGGGACGACCGTCGGAGGTGATGTTGGCGCCCCGCGCGGAGAGCGCCCGCTGGAGAGAACGCGCGGATTGAATGCCGGAAAGCAGGATCAGGTGGTGTACTTTGCGGATGCGGTCATCCCACTTGTAGATGGTGCTGATCTCCGCGGTGACCAGGAATAAAGGGGGTTTTTCGGATTCAACGGCACCCGGAAGGGGCAGGCCCGGGCCCAGGCCGGGCTTCAAACGGTACAGCCCGCCCTCCACGGGGTCCAGCTTCTCTTCCAGTTCGTCCACCCAACCCGGATGGGTGGCATCACCGGTTCCCACCAGTCGGATCCCCTTGAGCCGGGCATGGTGGTCCAGGTATTCGGGGATCAGCTTGCGGCTGGTGGCAATGGAAAAATGAGAATGGATATGTAGATCAGCGACAAAGGGCATAGGCAACCGGTCTCCTGTACTGATCTTACGGCAGGCATGACCCCGGGTCAAACTCGAATGACCAGTAGGCTACAATGGCTGGTAGAAAAAGGAATAGGTCTGGGTGTGGCCGGAAGAAAATTCCCAATGGATGCGGTTCAGATTCCCATTATCGTTGTATGAGAAAGTAATGTGGGCATTCAGGTCTTTCTCCCCCTTGAATTTTCCGGATTCCAGGTGCCCGTACCGGTCATGGATGAAGGTAAGGGTTCCCGTGAGCCAGGAGTCGAACCGTTCCCATTGTCCGCCAACCAGTCGCCCCTCGGTATCCCAGGAATAGGTCTCCTTGCCCGTCACGCCATCTGAGCGCTTGAAGATCCGCTCCATCAGGCGGCGCTTCCCGTTATAGCGGTAGGAGAACTCCGCGGTTTTTCCATCGGAATAGCGGCGAAAAGAATGGGTCAGAACGCCGTACGGGTCGTAGACATAGGAAGTGGTGGTGGACAGGCCGTCTGAGCGTGTGAATTTCTTCGACACCAGGCGGCCGGTTTTGTTGTACTGGAACGTGGAAGGACCAGCGGTTTTCCCATTGAAGTCATACTCTTCGCGAACCAGACGGAAATCACAGTTTTCCCGAAGAAAAGGGTTTGATCCGGTGAAGGCGCGGCAGGGGAAAGTACGATATTCATAGGTAAAAGTCTGGTTCCAGGAACCGATATGCCAGGTTTCACTTTTCAGCCGGCCTTTCTCATCCCGGGTAATCGTGATGCGTCCCAGGGGCTTCTCTTCACGGGTCAGGCGTGCGCCGAAAATCCGGCCATGGAGATCAATCGAGTAATCAATTCTTCCCACAAACCAGCCATTCAGGCCGCGGCAATCCACGCTGCGGATGCGGCCCGTTTCATCGCGCAGGTATGTGGCGGTTCCGGAGACTCCGTCTGAACGGTGGAACGACTCCTGAATCAGGAATCCCCCGGAGTTGTAGGTATAGGACTGGTCGCTGGTTTTACCGTCTGAAAAGACCCGGTGCTTTCCCGTGATGCGGCCGGCGGAGTCCCGGGAATATGTGTTCATGGAGCTGCGACTGCCGTCCGTCAACTGCCAGAGTGATCGAATCAGTTTGGAGTCCGCGTCATACACAAATGTGCTGATGCCTTTTTCTCCGCTGCTGTTGGCATAGTGGAGGCGGTAGAGGCGGGAGTGCTCTCCTCCCGGATTTGAAAGTTCAGGCGTCTGCGCGGACTGAAAATGGCTCGGGAAGAGAATAGAGGAAAAAATGAAAATCGCCAGGGTTGAAAGGATTGCTTTGTGAATCATCTTCACCTCGAATTACGGACTTTCCCGCATTGTAGATGTTTTGAGTACGTATGGAAATCATGTTTCGTTGACCTGTGAGGCGAACTGAATAGGCTTTAATGAATTGCGGAGAAAATCAGTTTGAAAAAATTGAATTTTTCGAAAAAAGCCGCCATTGTGTTCAGTGGGGGGAGCCATTGGCCGGGGAATTAAAGAAAAGATCGTTTCTTTCTTCCAGGGCGGGACGCTGGTGGATCCGCGGACTGCTGTTTGTCCTGTTGTGGTGGCTCTGCAGCGTGATCTGTTTCACTTAAATCCAGAGTCATTTTGATGCATTTCCAGAAATTTTTCCATATGGCGGTGGAATCCTCCATGGGGTATACTCTCCCTGGAGGCGGGCCATGAAATGGGTGTTTCTGATCGGTCTGGCGTTGG
>CAYVBC010000100.1:0-6332 GCA_964449545.1 uncultured Clostridia bacterium
CAGATTTCCGTTTCCACCCATGGCGCCATGGGCGCGGCCACGATCGCGACCGCGGATGGCCGCCTGGATGGAACCACTTTCGCCGATGCTTCCATGTCCGCCTATCCCGGAACCGACAAGAACGGTCCCTACGCGGTAATGAAATCCGCCGCATGTTGGGATCATTCCCTCTCACAGAACTCCCAGTTGAACCTGAAACTCCACCCCTCCTCCATCAAGGGCGAAGAAGGCTCACGCAAGCTCGTGGACATGACCCGCGCCTACATGAGAATGGGCGGATTCCATGTTCAATACAACGTGGTCGACTCCAAGGTACTCAAGGACGCGCAGAAGAATCCCGGGAACTATCGTGACCTCATGGTTCGCGTGGCCGGATTCACCCAGTACTGGGTTGAGATTGGCAAACAGGTCCAGGATGAATTGATCTCCCGGACAGAGTACGAGGGCATCTGAGCCCGAATCCATAGAGAGGAGATGAATATGAGTGAAGAAAAATATGTCCACAAGGACTGCCGCAACTACGCTCCCATTGATGTGCGCAAGGGCTTCTGCCATGTGCACAAAAAGGAAGTTCCCGCGGATGCCGATGTGTGCGCGAAGTTTGAACGCATGCCCAAATGCCGGTACTGCAAGAACTTCATGGCTGACAAGGAGAAGATCGAACTGGGAACCTGTGAAGCTTCCATGAGCACGCCCAAGTTCGTTGCCTATCCCGACATGTCCGCCGTAACCTGCGGTATGTATACCGAAGGCTGAATCGACAGAAATACGGGAGGGGGTGATCCACCCCCTCCCTTCACTTCACGAGAAGGAGAAAAAATGGAAAACTCAAAAGCAAAGCTATACGGCTATATGGTGGTATTTGCCTCCTGGCTGGCTGTGTTCAGCCTGTTTGGCTACCGCGCTACATTCGCCATGCTGAAAGGCCCCATGAGCCAAAACCTGGGTTGGACCCAGGCGCAGGTGACCCTGGGGTACTCCCTCATGATGACCATCTATGCCATTACCGCATTTTTTGCCGGCCTGGTCCTGGACAAATGGGGAACAAAACCCGTCTACGGCATCGCCGCAGTGTTCGGTGGCCTGGGTTTCTACCTGACCAGCATGGTCAGTACTCACCTGGCGTACCTGGTTACATTCGGAGTCCTGGCTGGAATCGCCACCGGAATGCTCTGGGTGACATCCACGGTATCCGTGCGCAAGTGGTACGTCGGCAAAACCTATGCCACCATGTGGGGACTCGCGTTTGCCGGCGCTCCCATGGCCCAGTGGCTCCTGGCTGAAGTGGTCAAGGGTACAATGGCGGGTGGTGGTGAAGACGCGTGGCGGGCCTCCATGAAGGTGCTGGCCGTGATCATCTTCGTGCTGCTCGTGCTGGCCGTGTTCATGGCCAAGCGAAATCCGGAACACTATGATATGAAACCCTTTGGAGAGTTGCCGGCCGCGAAGGGCGCCGCCGCTCCCCACGAATGGACCACCAAGGAAGCCTATTCCCGGTATGCCATCTGGGGCGCCATTCTCATGTTCCTGACCAGTATGATGGCCGAGTTTCTGATCTGGACGCAATTGGTCAGCTACTGGGTCCAGGACAAGGGATGGGAACGGGTCACCGCCATCAATGTCTACAAAGTGATTGGAATTATCGGGATTTTCAGCATGCCCATCCTGGGAATCATCGCCGACAAGGTGGTGGGAAAGGTCGGACACGAGGCCAAGGGCCGCAAGGTCATGCTGATCATTGGACCCACCACCGGTGTGGTGGCTTGTATTTTCCTCCTCATGTGCACCTCGGAAGTCACCCTGGTTGCCTATATCGCGGCCTTTATCTTTGCCGTGTACTGGGCCATCGTTCCCGGTGGCGTGGTTGGATATACCGGCGCAATCTACGGACGCAAGACCCTGGGCAAGATCTGGGGCCTGGCCACGTTGATCGTCATGGGTATCGGACCCTTCCTGGGATCCTTTATCGGAGGTTGGCTGAAGGATGTATCCGGCAGCTATCAATACTCCATATACTATGCCCTGGGATCGTTCGTCGTATCAATCCTGTTGGCTTTCTCCCTCCCTCTCAAAGCGGAACCGAGGGCATAGCCTGACGTTTCCAACAGGCGGCCGCCTCTCACTCCACAGAGGCGGCCGCCGACCTCAGGAGAAAAACAATGAAATCAATAAATATAGAAAACAAACCCACTGTGGGGAAAGCTGTTCCGAAGGTGTTGGAAACGGAACCCCGGGGGCTGGTGTTCAGTATTCAGGCCCATTCCGTTCATGACGGACCCGGGGCGCGGACCACGGTGTTCATGAGCAGTTGTCCCCTGAGTTGCGTGTGGTGCTGCAACCCGGAAGGTCTTTTTTCGCATCCCGTCATGCTTCACAGTGATGTGAAGTGCGTCCGTTGCGGAGCCTGCATTTCCGCCTGTCCAAAAGGCGCGGTTTCCGTAGTGGATGGGAAAATGACCTTTGACCGCAAGCTCTGCAATGTGTGCGAAACCCATGAATGCGTGGACGCATGCCTGCATGAAGCCAATTCCACCAGCGGAAAGTATTACACCATCCCGGAGCTGATGCGGGTCTTTGAACGGGATCGCATGTTCTGGGGATCCAAGGGTGGCGTGACTTTCAGTGGTGGGGAACCGCTGATGCAGAAATCTTTCATGTTGCCCCTGCTGAAGAAGTGCAAGGATTCATATATCCATGTGACCATTGAAACCACAAGCTGCCTGGCACCGGAGTATTTCATGGAAGCCGTCCGCTATGTGGATTGGATCTTTACGGATATCAAGCATATGGATTCGGAGAAACACAAGGAATTGACCGGTGTGGGCAATCGCCTGATTCTTGAAAACATCGGGCGCCTGAGCCAGGCGGATTGGTGGAACGGCATTGTGGTTCCACGGATTCCCATCATTCCGGGAGTGAATGACTCCGATGAAAATATCGAAGAATCCGCCCGTTTCGTCAAAGATGCGGGGCTGGAAGTCATCAACATACTGCCCTTCCATCGCCTGGGAGAGTCCAAGTACCGCCAGTTGGGCCGGACATACCGTTTTCAGGAGATGAAAGCCCCGGAACCGGCGCACATGAAACATCTGCAAGACCTTATCCAGAAGCAGGGATTGTACTGTTTTATCGGATATGAAACGCCATTCTAAGGAGACCTGCGACCCCGTCCTGCTGGATCAAGGGGATGCGGAATGGTAAGGTAAATTTCAACAGGAGCAACTGCAATGAAAAGAACAGCAATACCGATTATACTGCTGATGGTGATCTCTCTGGGCCTGAGCGGGGCCGATGCACCGGCAAAGAAAAAAACGCTGAATTTCTTTTTTGCCGAACGGACCCGACTGACCACATTTGATAACAGCATCAATCTGGATGAAGGGACGGGCGATACCTTTTCGTTTACCCGCCACCGCACGAATCTCGGTTTGGTATGGACCCCCCGGGCGAACATGGAGTTCATGGTAAAACTCACCAATGAATTCCGCAGTTGGCTGAGCCCCAAGAATCGTCCCAATAATTTCGACGAGATCTTTTTTGACCAGCTGTATCTGAAGTGGAAGAAGATCGGGGACACGGGCCTGACCCTCACAGTGGGTCGCCAGAATATCATGCTGGGCGAAGGTTTTGTCTGCCTGGACGGCCAACCCCTCACGGGCTCCCGCTCCGCCTATTTCAACGCCGTGCGCGCGGATTACGCCTTCAACAAGGATCACAAATTGACCGCCTTTGTCTCCTATGTGCCCCAAACGGACACATGGCTCCCCGTCATCAATGAGGCCGATCCCGCCCAGGGACTGGAAGAGCAGGCCAACACGGGGATCGGTCTGTACTATCAGGGAAAAATCCATAAGGTCGGCATACATGCCTACTATTTCCGCAAGGATACAAAAGCCAACGATGCGGCACCGGTGGAATCCGGGATCAACACACTGGGGGCGCGCGTGACGATTCCCCTGGTGAAGATGTTGACGCTGACCGCGGAAGGCGCGGTTCAAAACGGATCCCTGGGAAGCGTGGATCGCAAGGCCTTCGGCGGCCACTTTCACCTGGACTGGGCCCTGAACGAATCCATTCCCGTATTCCGTGTATTGACCCTGGGGGGAATCCTCCTGAGTGGTGATGATCCGGAATCCGCGAACTACGAAGGCTGGGAACCGCTGTGGAGCCGCTGGCCCAAATGGAGTGAATCCTACATCTATACCCTGATCCGCGAAAGCGGGGTGGCGCGCTGGACCAACATCCGTGCGCTCTATCTGGGGGTAAAAGCGGTGTTCAGTAAGGATGCCAACGCCAACTTGAATTACTATTTCCTCGGAGCCCCGGAGGACGGAGTCCCGACCCCGGCCTTTGTTGGACTGATGGGGGAAGGAAACTGGCGTGGCGGACTCCTGGTGTCCCGTATGAATTACGTGATCAACCGTCATCTGAGTGGTCATTTTGTGTGGGAACACTTCGAGCCCGGAAGTTATTATCGTGATGGAGCGGACGCCTACAACTGGTTCCGTTTTGAGTTGATGATCAAGTATTGAGAACTGCAACATAATAAAGATGATCTCCGATTCCCGTTGAACCAAATCGAAGCCGGCCCCGGCTTTTCCAACCGGGGCCGGTTTCCTCTACAGGCAGAGGAGGCAAGGGAGAAACAATGAAGAATCAAAATGAAGATAAATGGGAACTTATTGATGCCATTGTGGACCTCGAACTGAAGATGTTTCAGGCCGTGAATACACGACCCGGTGAAGGTACGGAGTGTCAGGAACGTCCGGACACTTTCAAACTCATGCGCTGGATGCATCACAGCGTGTTGACGCCGGGGACTCTGGCCTCATACCTGGAAGATCTGCAGGCAGCCGCGCAATTGGAGCGGAATCTGCTGACCGAGAAATACGCGCGTATGGAGGGTCAGATTTCCCAGTTAAAGGAAAACCAGAGGATCTATCAGATCGCTGAAGCCGAATGCGACTGGATGCAGAATCTGAGGGAGAGATATCCCCATATCATCCAGGGTGATCAGAACAGCTTCCGCAATTACCTTATCTGTGAATTGGAAACCTATTCCGATGAAACCCTGGAACTGCTGTGGGGAGATGTCCAGGCGGCACAGGTACGCAAGCTGAATCTGCCGGAACTGCGCTACCGGAATCTGTTTCGTCGCATGGGGTATGATTCTCTGGAAGAAGTGGAACAGAAGAACATCTCTGAAACCGAGTGACCCTCAGGAATCATGACGGGACTGAAAGCGGCCGAGCAGCTGTTTGTTCAGAGCGGCCTTTCCCGGATGCAACGGGATTTTCCCGATTACGTGGATCGAATGGCCGTCGGACTGGTGGGGGAAGGATCGGAATGTTTCGGTTTTGATGATTCCCTTTCACGGGACCATGATTGGAGCCCCGGATTCTGTATCTGGCTGGAAGCGGATGACTACGCGGATGCCGGCGCGCGGATACACCAGGCGTACAAAGGACTGGTGCACAAAAAAACCGGATATACTGCCACTGGAGAAATGGGGGACCGCTCCCGTCGCAGGGGGGTGTTCGCCACTGCTGATTTTTACAGCCGATTTATCCATCGTGAAACCCCACCCGAAAGTTTATCAGACTGGTTGAAGTTGCCTGAAGAATACCTGGCCGTGTGCACCAATGGTCGGGTTTTTCACGATCCCCTTGGCGCTTTCTCGGAATTTCGTCGCAGATTACTTGAATTTTATCCAGAGGACATCCGGTTGAAAAAGGTGGCGGCACGCTGTGTCACTCTGGCCCAGGATGGCCAGTACAATTTTCCCCGTTCCCTGAAACGGGGCGACGTGGTTGCAGCCAACCATGCCCTGGCGCGATTCATCCACGCGGCTTGCTCCCTGGTCTTTCTTCTGTTGCGGCGCTACAAACCGTTCTATAAGTGGATGCACCGGGGACTATTGGATCTGGAGGATCCCGGTCCCGAGGTGGCGTCCCTGCTGGAGCGAATGTGCCGGCCTCCGGGTGAGACTGTGACCGCCCGCAACGAAGACCGCCTGTCAGCGGTGGAAGAAACCGCCGTCATCCTGGCCGGGGCCCTGAACAAAATGGATGTCAGCCATTCCAGCAGTTCTTTTCTATTGAAACACGCGGCCGTGGTGCAGGACCGCATCGAAAACACGGAAATTCAGGGCCTCCCGCTGGGCATGGGGTAACCATCACTCCTGGGGGACGGATTACAGAAGTATTATTTCTTTTGCTGGGTTTCAGATCGGCTTTTAGCTTTTCATCCAAATTTTCCGGCTTGTATGAATCGCCATAAAACCAACCGGACACGAATCAGATAAATTTATATTTTTGGGTTCTCTTCCATTT
>CAYVBC010000101.1:0-1720 GCA_964449545.1 uncultured Clostridia bacterium
AAGCCATTTTGGAAAGGTCGATGAAACCCGCCGGGCGAAAGGAACGCAGCTCACCGAGTTTATCCAGGTCGTTGTTCAGCGCGATTCCCACTTTACGGATACGGCGGCTGGAGAGAATCTTTACCAGGCCGTCGCTGAGTTCGATATGGGGGAGGTGAAAGAGGAAGACGGTTTCCAACGTAGCGATCTGGATGAGGGAGATGGGGTAGGATTCTCCCTTCTTGAAAGCCGGACGGCTCTCCGTGTCAATCCCCAACAGGCGTTGTCGTTTCAGATGTTTTACAGCGGGTTTTACAAGCTCCGGGCGATTGATCATTTCAATGGGCCCGTGGTAGCGCAGAGGTGGGAGTGAGTTGATGTAATCTCTGCTGATTCTATTTTCCGGAAACGGTTCCTTCATAATGATTTTTTATTGATGTTTGAAAGACATCTTTATTTTACAGTATATCTCATTATCTGCCTTTTTGCAAGGAGATGGCGATCCCGCAACGGAAGGGCCGACCCGCAGGCCGTCCTGATGGTATGCTCGCGTCGGGTTTCTCTTATTCTCCGATGATTTTTACCAGTACACGTTTTCGCCGCAGCCCATCGAATTCTCCGTAGAACACCTGCTCCCAGGGCCCGAGGTCCAGGCGCCCGTCCGTTACGGCAACCACGACTTCCCGCCCCATGATGGTACGCTTGAGGTGGGCGTCCGCATTGTCTTCTCCCACGTTGTGCCGGTATCGGGTGTAGGGTTTCTCCGGTGCCAGGGATTCCAGCCATTCTTCAATGTCCATATGCAGCCCGCTTTCATCGTCGTTTATGAAAACACTGGCAGTGATGTGCATGGCATTGCACAGCAGCAGGCCTTCGCGAATTCCGCTTTCATCCAGCAGGCGGTTCAGTTCCGGAGTGATGTTGGTCAGTGCGCGTCGCCTGGGAAGTTCAAACCACAATTCCCTTCTGAAAGATTTCATGATGCCTCTTTGTTGCCGGCCATCTCTTTGCAGCCGGGCAACTGCACGTTCAGGGGAGTACACTCCAGTGTTTTGAAAATGGCTGGAGTCACATCCGGCAGACCGGAGGTGGCCGCCCGCAGTTCATCTCCCGCGGCGCCCCAGGCAACCATGGGAACGGAGTTGCGTGTATGCCTTTGGCTCGATCCATCCTCCAGGTTACCATGATCGCTGGTGATCACCAGTGTGTCCGTGGCTGGGTTGAGTTGATCCAGCAGTGATTCCACAAGACGGTCCAGATTCCGGATCAATTCCACCTGTTCGTCAAATCCATGGCGATGAGCGTACAGGTCGGTCTGAAAGTATTCATACAAAAGAAGGTCGACCTCCCCGGCGTTCCGCGCGATAATGCCTGCTGCCTGCTCAGGGGAGAAAACGGGAAGGTCCATGCCGTGTTGGATCAGTGACCTGTTGGTGTATTCCTGGTACAGGGCGGTTCCCTCCAGGATGTCCATTTCGGATCGGGGCGCAAGGCCCGAGCTGAGCATCATGCATGTGGTCACGGACAGACGGCGCCGAAACATGGCGGGAAATTCCGGAGAAAATGAAAAACTGCCATCCGGATTCAACGTCAGGTGAGGTGGCTGGAAGAGGGGTGCATAGTGAGGATACGCGTTGAGAAAGGTCACGGAGCGGCCGCATGCACGGGCATCCTTCAAGAGGTTGGTCTGACTCAGAATGCGACGCATGGTGGGACCGGGGTAGCTTCCCTGGTGCCCCAG
>CAYVBC010000101.1:1820-6235 GCA_964449545.1 uncultured Clostridia bacterium
CCCATGTGGATCCCCGTCAAAACCGCTGCCCGTCCGGGGACACGAAAAGCACTTCACGTTCCAGCCGGATGCCCCTCTTCTCTTCCACGGAGTGACGGATCCAATCAACGAATTCGCGGAGTTCTCCGAATCCGGCGCCACCGTGGTGAACAATAAAGTTGGCATGCTGGGGTGCCACTTCCAGCCCGTTTCTCCGGGTCCCCCTCAGTCCCGCGGCGTCAATCAGACGACCGGCGGACATGGACCCGTCCTGGCGGGGGTTCTTAAAAAAACAGCCCGCGGTCTGTGCCGTGGGGTGTGGATGATGCGCGTGGCGGTATCGGAAGTGTTCCCGGATCCGCTCCCGAACTTTTTTCGGGTCATCGGATCGAATCCGAAGTGTGATATCAATAAGGGGCAATTTTCCTCGTCTGAAGCGCGAGTCACGGTAGCTGAATTGAAAGAAATCAGTGTTTACATGGGTTTCTTTGCCGTTGGGATCCAGAATGCGTGCGCTCTCCACCACTTCCGCCATGCAGGAGCCGAACGCCCCGGCGTTTACGGCCGCGGCACCGCCGATGGTGCCGGGAATTCCTGCCAGGAACTCCAACCCCGCCCCACCATTGCGGGCGCACCAGGCCATGAGATCCAGATTGGTTTCACCGCTGCGAACAACGATGCGGCCGGGCTCCTGAAACGTGATTCCCCGCATCCGGTTCAATACCAGGGTCAGTCTGGGCGCATTTTCCGGGAACACGGTGTTGCTGCCGCCTCCCAGAATCACATGCGGGTGTTCCCCGGAGTTCAGGGTTCGAATCACCAGACCCATTGTTTCCGGTTTGTGGATGAGCACCGACATTCCCACGCGTCCGCCAATCCCCAGGGTGGTGTAGGTACCGGCATGATCCGGGTGGCGACATGCGATTCCCATGGCGTTGAATTGCCGGACCAGTTCAGTGATCAATCCCTATTCCCCCCCCCCGGACACATTGTCTCCGTGACACCTCTGATGGATCCGGGATAGAGTGCTTCGGACCAACGCCTCCGAATCGAGGATGGTGAATGATTTACGTACCTTGACGGAAAATCCATCCATAGACTTTCCCTCCACCTCAAGGGTGTACTGCCCCGGGCTGCGGGGGAGCCATGCCCGTTTGGGGGACTCCATCGGGGGGAGTGTCTCCACCCATAAAGGTTCCGTTTCTCCCTTGCGCAGGAGTTTCAGGTGAAATTCAGGCTTGATCAGGTTGAAAGGAGTGATCGTGAATTCCAGTGAGTGCTCCGGAAGGAGAGGAAAATCCGGTTCCAGTTCGATATTAATTCCTCTTCGATTCAAGATTCGTTCCACCTGGTGTTTACCCTCCGGCGCTGTGACACAGAATACGCCACCTCCGGCAACCACGGGCGGGAAAACGGGTTGTGAATTCAGTGTATGGGAGATGGATTGGCGAGATTTCCAATTGAAAAATCGAATGGATGGAGAAACTGCGGGGTACATGAAAACGACGATATTGTCTTTCATCCGGATGGGTGGGAAAAGCCGGGTGCTTTCCAGTGGCGCCCACCAGCCGGTACCCCCGCGATCCGTAAAAAAGTGGATATGCTGGTCCTGTGGAACGATGGCAATCTGGTTGCCGGCATCCAACGGGGGAAGAAGTAGCTTCCGGGGTAGTTTTTTCGACCATTTGGCGCTTTTGGAGCCGGGGGACCATTTCACCAGCCGGCGGTCTTCACTCCCATAGTAGATGGCTTCACCTCGCATCAGAAATCCTCCGGATGCCGGAAAGGGCAGAGTAAGGCGCCGTGGGGAATCATGCGGAGGAGAGAATTCCACGAGTTCATCCCGGAGCAGAATGAGAACCTTGTTTCCGATGATCTCGCAGGAACGGAAATCGCCGGGCTTGAATGGTAAGTTGGCGCTGAAAGGTTCCGCGGCGAATCCACGGATTTCCAGGTTGTTTTTACTCCGGAAAACCAGAAACTGTTTTCCCACAGTAACGATTTTTGACCCGGGAGAGGCTGGCGTGATCCGGGATATTTCTTTGAGCGTGTTCAAATCCAGGACAATCCAATCATCTGAGCCCGTGGGTTTCAGAATCGCGTGGCCCCGGGCGGCGGTCACTCCCACACGGAGGGGATGAGGCAGTTGGGCAGTCAGCACGCGATTTCCGTTTCCCGGGTCAATCTTCAGGATCGTCCCGGAAGTCCGGATCAGAATAAGATGGTTGTCATGGGAGATGATTCCGGCCAGTGCGCCGGTTTTTTCCGACCCCAGCCATGTCTCATGTTTCAGGTCAGGCGTAATCTCCGGAAGGGTCATGGGGGAACGGGCACATGCGGATACCAGTATCAGGATGGCGACGGCCAGTGCGAGATGCTTCATTATCTGGAATTATAAGCAATTCCGGCACCGGGGTCAATGCGGGTTATCGATAGTCGGTGCGGATGTCGATGGGGTTGTTGAGGAGAAAATCCTCGGTGAATATTTCACGGATAACCTCTCCCTGAAGGTCACGATTGAGCTGAAATCCGGAATAGTACAACAGGGTGGGGAAGAGATCATATATGGATATGGAATTCACGGGATACCCTTTTTTCAGCGCGTTTTTTTCATATAGAAAGATCGTGCCCCGGGATTCCAGTGATTTGTATACGTACACATCCTTCTTCCCGAAAAGGGTCAGCAGAACGCGGCGCCATACGGGCAACGGCTCATATTCAAACAGGCTTACGATAACGAGGAGTTCGTCGTCACCTGTTGTGCTGATCAGGTTGCCCACGATGGAGTCATAATATTCAAAGTATTTGTCCACGATCCAGGAATATTTTTTCACTTCAGATTGCGGGATGGTTTCGAAGACCGGGTTACCCATGTACTGGGAGAAATATCGGATCACGTTGGCCAGTCCGAAGAGCCGACATGACGCATAATACAGGGATTGTTCCTTGAGCTCAGGAATCCGGTCTTTCAGGTAATCGTCAAAGAAGAAAGACCGTTTGACGATTTCGTAGCGGGGGTCATCCTGGTTCAACAGGTCCGCGAAAAGGGGTTTGAAACGGCGGTTGAATTCCAGGGAACGTTTCGAGTAAACGGGCGTGTAGTCGGGGTAGACCAGGGAAAAGGTGGGAAAATGGTTGGCCTCGTAATATTGACGGATAAAGTCTTTTACGGGTTGGGAGAATCGGCGGTAGAATGAGGAGACGTGGAGGGCCGAGGAATACCGGAAGAGTACGAAACGGGGAAAGAGATCAAATTCTCTTTTCAATTCGCCCACTTTGAATTTTATCTGGGAGTGGTTATGGAAATGGGCCGGAGGCAGGCCGGAAAACAATGTATTCAATTGTGAGTGGCTGAAATTCGGTTTAAAAGATTTAATCCGGGCCCTGACACCATTGCGGATCAGAAAGTTGAAATTAAGCAGTTTTTGTTCCGATGATTGCGAGAGAAGATAACTGATGGGGATTCCATCGGCGATCACCACACGGATTCTGCGCGGCGTGACCTCCTGGAGCAGGTGCTGGCGGTCCGGGGGGTGCACGGAAGAGGTTGACAGGGAGATGATCCCGGTGAAAACGGCAAGGATCTGGTAACTGAGCAGGGCCAGGAATACGGCTTGAATCCATTTTTTTCCTTTTCCCTTCTGGACGATAAAGACCACGCCGATGATCACCAGTATCAGTTGAACCACCAGCAGGCGGAGCCACAACGCTTTTGACGCGGTCGAGAAGAAACTGAGGTAGTAATCGTAGTTCAGGAAATACACGAAGGTGACCACCAGGATGGTGAAAGACAGCAGGTATGTCAGTGTCGGGGGCCATAGAACGCCCACTGTGAACTTGCGCCCCGCCATGAATTGAGCAAAAAAATAGAAGATGGTGGACAGCACCATCCAGCCGATTCCGAAATAAAGCAGAAGATTGGAAAAGAGAAGTGCGAACTCCCCCGGGCCCATATGGGTTTCCGGATTGAGCAGGACAATCAGTCCGGAGATAAAAAAATTGAATGTAAGGGCACAGATGGCGAAGTCAAGGAAAAGTCGAAGAGATCGCCACAATTTACTTATCGAACTCCCGCACGATGGATGTTGATATCAGCATCAACGTGGTTTGACCGATCCTGAATTCACTTTGATCGTCCACTTCCATGATTGAGACCTTTTCACCGCTGATAAATGTGCCGTTTGTGCTGCCCAGATCCCTGAGAACAATTTTTTCGTTGCGGACTTCAACGGCCAGATGTTTGCGGGAAACTTCTTTATCCGGGATGATCAGATCCACTTTACCTCGACCGATGAGGATATAGGGTTTGGCCAGCTTGAAGATATATCCAGCACGGGCACCTTTAATGACGGCAATGGAAATTTTGCGGTCATCCGGCAGCTTGAGGTTTTCGTTTGTCCAGAGCGAATCGGTTATGTTCTCCTGCATGATCTTGG
>CAYVBC010000102.1:0-6196 GCA_964449545.1 uncultured Clostridia bacterium
CCATAATCGTCTGAAAACTGAGGAATAAAATGGCCACAAGGAACAGTGTCATGGCTGTAATAATCGTGCGTTTTTCATTCCTTTCCAGGTACACCCAGAGGAGTCCGAATAAAACAAACGGGGCCGCGCCCCATCCAATGCCCAACAGTATGGGCCATGTGATCAACAGTAAGACCAATCCGATCCGAAGCCAGTTTACATGCCATTCTTCATCAAAAAAAAGATCTTTCTGAATGAGTTTGAAGTAGCGCAGAAATAACACGAGGGAAAAGAACAACATCGTGATCAGAATGGCCAAGGGGAATGCATGAACAATACGATTCACCAGGAGAAAGGATGTCGAAAAATTCCGGGTGATTCTGAAGAACTGCCGTATCGCGAGCTGAACACCCAGGATCAGTTTTCCCTGCTTGCGCTGAATCCCATCGATCTTGTTAAATACCTGCCAGCTGTTAGGATTAACGGCCAAAGAATGCTGATAGAAGGATTTTGCCACCGAGAGATTACCCTTTTCGTTGAAGTGATCCCCATATGCTTCCAGAATGCTGGCGATCCGGGCACAACGATATGGTCCCGCTCCGGACACATCCAGTTGATCCAGGTGGTACAACATTCGGGCATTCTGGTTCTGAGAATCATGAAATTGGATTCGCTTCAATGAGTTCCATGACCCGTCCTGAGCCGGGAGAGCGGAAAATATCCAAAAAACCAGAAGAAGAAAGGTCAACGCCTTCACAGGTTTCATTCTGATTCTCCATCCCCCACCCTGAGTCTCATGACGCTGCGAAAGTTTTCGATCGCTTCTGCCAGGAATGCGTCCTCTTCAGGGGTCAGATTCCCACGGGTTTTTTCCTGCAGGACTTCCAGTAAATCGAGAAAAATCCTTGCTTTCTCCGGCTCGAATACCGGTTCACCTCTTACAGGATCCGGTACGGATCCGATATTGATCAAGCCCTGGGTTGCAAGCAGAATGATGATCGCCTTAATATCCCGATTACTCATGTCCGATCCCTGAAACTCTTTTTTTTTTCTGAATGAATGCAGGCGCAAGAAAAGAATTTGGCAAAGCCCCTTGTGCAAGTGATGAATTCATCATATTATCGTATGGAAACTATATCACAGTAGTCCGGGAAAACACAACATGAAGGAATTTGGTAGATTGGTACGATTAATGAAAAGACTGCGCAGCCCGATCAATGGGTGTCCGTGGGATCGCAAGCAGACCCCTGAGAGCCTTTCCACTCATATTATTGAGGAAGCGAACGAGTTGTCACAGGCGATTCGTTCCGGTAGCGTACGAAGTCAACTGGAGGAGCTGGGAGACCTGCTCCTGCAGGTGGTATTTCTATCACAGATTCATCAGGAACGGGGGAACTTTTCATTACGGGATGTCATTTTGCATCTTCGGAGCAAGCTCATCCGTCGTCACCCGCATATCTTCAGTAATGAAACCGCCTCCAGCGCGGAAGAGGTCAAGCAGGTATGGGAACGTGTCAAGCAGAATGAAGCTCACCACGACAGTGTAATATCAGATTACCCTGTCAGTATGCCGGCCCTTTCAATCGCCTGCCGTGTCGGAGAGCAGGCGGCTTCCGTTGGATTTGACTGGACTCGCCTGGCCGGAATCTCAAATACTCCGGACCCGGGGGCAACCGCATCCCTGATAGCCCTGGAAAAGCTGGAGGAGGAAGCTGGAGAGCTGCGTACGGCCATTGGATCCGGAGACCGTGACTCAGTTACTGAAGAGCTTGGAGATCTCCTGTTTTCCCTGGCCAATGTGGCTCGCTTACTCAATATTGACGCGGAAGCGGCTCTGCATGAGGCGAATGGAAAGTTCAAAAATCGATTCCGTTTCATTGAATCCCGGCTGAAGTCAGCGGGGAAATCTCCTTCGGAAGTCTCCCTGGATGAGATGGAAGCGCTCTGGCAGGAAGCCAAAACAAGCCCCAGCCTGTTGAAATCAGTGAAAAAGGATGCCCCAATCGATGACTGAGCTAATGCTCAATATTGCCGAAATCTTCCGCACACAGTGAATTGAACCATTTCTCCAGCTTCTCATCATTCTGAATAAAGTTGGAGAAAAAATCAGATAGTATGGATGTGCTGTATACAAATTCTGAAATAAAAATCTTTGAATTATTTTTCAATGCAATGGCCACCGCATCCGAGGGCCTGCAATCCACCACCTTCAGATCTCCCTCACGGCGAACATGGAGTTCCGCGTAATAGGTGTTTTCAACGATATCCGTGACCACCACTTTTTCCACCTGTGCTTCAAAATGGAAGAGTACATTGTTGAAAAGGTCGTGGGTCATGGGTCGCGGAGCCGCGATGTCCTCGAGTTCCATGGTTATGGCATTGGCTTCAAACCCACCGATCCAGATTGGGATGATTTTCTGGTCATCCAGAGGCTTCAGAATCATAACGGGGCTTTTGGATATGGGATCCATGATGAGTCCCAACAGTTTGACTTCAATGAGATTTTCCAGTTGCATGGGTGTTTTCCTGATTTTACCGGTTTTTTATATAATATCATAAGGTGCGTTTGTCAATTTATTTTTCTATTTTGATGCGCTCCGATCCTGCGGATATATAATGGAATTTTACCGGTAATCCTCAGCTCGCGCAAAACCGGCATTTCTTGACAGACCGGGCGGGATTGTGCTAGTTTTTAAAAGGAGAAAAAGTTTCGTATCCCAATGGATCCAACTGACTGACCGGGATCATTTCTTGGGAAGCCAAGTGTCAAAAGGAGATAATATGAGCAAAAAAACTTCTACTATCGATGGCAATACGGCTGCAGCTCATGTGGCATATGCGTTCAGTGAGGTGGCAGCGATTTACCCCATAACGCCTTCTTCCGCCATGGGAGAGCTTGCCGATGCCTGGGCGGCTCGCGATCGTATCAATATTTTCGGGGAGAAACTCGATGTAATCGAGATGCAGTCGGAAGCCGGCGCTGCCGGCGCGGTTCACGGCAGCCTGTCCGCGGGATCCATGACCACGACCTTCACCGCTTCCCAGGGATTGCTCCTGATGATTCCGAATATGCATAAGATCGCCGGGGAAATGCTCCCCGCGGTATTTCATGTTTCCGCCCGTTCTCTCGCCGCACAGTCTCTGTCCATTTTCGGGGACCACTCCGACGTCATGTCCGTCCGTAACACGGGATGGGGTCTGCTGGGCTCCGCATCCGTTCAGGAGGTCATGGACCTGGCCATCGTCGCTCATCTCTCCACTCTGGAAACCAGAATCCCCTTTGTCCATTTCTTTGATGGATTCAGGACATCCAATGAGATCCAGAAGGTGGAAATGGTGGATTACGATACAATGGCATCCATGCTGGACATGAAGCATGTGGAAGCCTTCCGGAAACTCGCCCTGAATCCGGATCATCCATTTGCCAAAGTGGGCGCTCAGAATCCTGATGTATATTTTCAGGGTCGCGAAACGGTCAACAACCACTATGACAAACTGCCAGGAGTTGTCCAGAAATACATGGACCTCATCGCGGAGAAACTCGGCCGACACTACCACCTTTTTGATTATATCGGCGCACCTGACGCGGAGAAAATCATCATCTCCATGGGATCCAGTTGCGAAACCATAGAAGAAACCGTGAATTACCTGATGCAGAAGGGAGAGAAAGTGGGTGCGGTCAAAGTACGACTCTATCGTCCTTTCAGTGTGGACGCATTTCTCTCTTCACTGCCGGAAACCGTGAAATCCATCGCGGTGCTGGATCGTACCAAGGAACCGGGTGCCATTGGCGAACCCCTGTATCTGGACATCAAAACCGCGTTGTCAGGCCGGAACATTAAGGTGATTGGCGGACGATACGGATTAAGCTCCAAGGAATTCACTCCCTCAATGGTCAATGCCGTTTTTAACCATCTGGAAGGAAAATCATTTCATAATTTCACAGTGGGGATCCAGGATGATGTGTCCAATCTTTCCGTTCCCATTGAAGAGGAGATCTCCGCTGAGCCTGAAGATGTGAAAAGATGCCTTTTCTGGGGACTTGGGTCCGATGGGACGGTGGGAGCAAACAAGAACTCCATTAAGATTATCGGCGATCACACGGATATGTACGCCCAGGGATACTTCTCTTATGACTCAAAAAAATCGGGCGGAATCACGATCTCTCACCTGAGATTCGGCCGCAGCCCCATCCAGTCTCCATACCTGATTACAAACGCTGACTTTATTGCTCTGCATAATTCCGCGTATATCGGCAGATACGATATTCTACGGGGAATTACGGAAAACGGTACCTTTCTGTTGAACTCCGAATGGCCCAACGAAGAGGTCTTCTCTCACCTGACCCGTGAGATGCAGGAAACCATCATCCGGAAAAACATCCGCTTCTTCAACATCAATGCCCTGAGTATTGCCCGGGAAGTGGGACTGGGGAATCGAATCAACACGGTAATGCAGGCGGCATTTTTCAAGGTTTCCGGTGTTCTTGAGGAGGGCGAAGCCATTCAGTTGATCAAGGACACAATCCAGAAAAGTTATATGAAGAAAGGGGAAAATATTGTAAAAATGAATTGGAACGCCGTGGACAGAACCAGCGCGGCGCTTCAACGTGTCCCTGTTCCGAAAAGCATGGATTCGGTTCACCAGAGTCATGAATCGAA
The DNA here is from genome assembly GCA_964449545.1 of uncultured Clostridia bacterium. Classification (GTDB taxonomy): domain Bacteria; phylum Acidobacteriota; class Aminicenantia; order UBA2199; family UBA2199; genus UBA876. The sequence goes on from CAYVBC010000102.1 coordinate 4,641, forward strand.
ACGGTTGATCCCGGAGGATGCCCCGGAATTCGCGCGGAGTGTCATTCAGCGCATCATGCACCTGAAGGGAGACGATATTCCTGTTTCTCAGATGCCCCTGGACGGTTCCGTTCCCACGGGTACGACCAAACTGGAAAAACGGGGCGTTGCGCCGGAAGTACCCCGGTGGATCGCGGATCACTGCATTCAATGCAATATGTGTTCTTTAGTGTGTCCTCACGCGGCCATTCGTGCGAAGCAGATTCATCCGGAAGAGTTGAAAAACGCCCCCGATTCCTTCAAAACCCTGAAATCCACCAGTAAAAATGAAGACAACCTGGCCTTCAAGATCCAGGTGTTCATCGAAGACTGCACGGGATGCGGAAACTGCATCAATATCTGTCCGGCCAAAGATAAAGCCCTGGTTTTCAGCCCCATTGATGAGGAACGAAAAGCCGGAGAGAACACCAATGAAGCGTTTTTCGAAAACTTGCCGGACAATGTGACCGATGGCGTGCCGGAATCCGGATTCAAAGCAACACAGTTCCGCACCCCACTGTTCGAGTTTTCAGGAGCCTGCGCCGGTTGTGGAGAAACACCCTACGTAAAGCTTCTCACTCAGATGTACGGAGAACGCCTGGTGGTTGCCAATGCCACGGGTTGTTCCTCGATATACGGGGGAACCTTCCCCACCATTCCCTACACAAAATCCAAACGGGGAAAGGGACCTGCCTGGGCGAATTCTCTCTTTGAGGATAACGCCGAATACGGTTTCGGGATGCGCCTGGCGGTGGATTCCAACAGACGCCAACTGCGTTCCAAACTGGAAACCCTGCTCAAAGCAGACATCAATTCCGGAGTCAAAAAATTGTTTACGGAGGTTCTCGCCCATTGGTCCGACACAGATGAATTCGCCCAGGAGCGGGCCGGCAAACTGAAAGCCCTGCTTCCCGCTGCGCTGGATTCCTGCCCCGAAAGCGACCAATCCGCGCTGAAAAAGGTGATTGAGCTCCAGGACTATATGGTCAACCGTTCCGTATGGTGTATCGGAGGTGATGGCTGGGCGTACGATATCGGTTATGGTGGTCTGGATCATGTTCTGGCTTCCAATCGCAATATCAATATCCTGGTACTGGACACCGAAGTGTATTCCAATACCGGTGGTCAGGCGTCCAAAGCGACACCCCTGGCATCCACTGCGAAATTCGCCGCCGCCGGGAAACGCACCGCGAAGAAGGATCTTGGATTGATCAGCATGAGCTATGGTTATATCTACGTGGCATCCATTGCTCTGGGAGCCAATCCGAACCAGGCAGTAAAGGCTTTCCAGGAAGCGGAAGCCTATGACGGGCCATCACTCATCATTGCTTATGCCCCCTGTATCGCCCATGGGATTGATATGAGCAGAACCTACCTTGAAGAGAAGAACGCGGTGCTTTCGGGATACTGGCCGCTCTACCGGTACAATCCCTCGCTGTCCAAGGAGGACAAAAATCCTTTTGTTTACGAGACACGCGACCCTAAAATGGACATGATGGATTTCCTCATGAACGAAACCCGATACAATGCGCTGAAAC
>CAYVBC010000103.1:0-6141 GCA_964449545.1 uncultured Clostridia bacterium
AAAGCTGTTCTCTGCGTATTCTTTCTTCCTTATTCGTTATTCATGCTTCCTGCGGATCGCCTCCGGTTGCGCCAGCTGAACAGGTAATAGGTTGTCAGCAGGACCATGATCAGTGCGAAGCCGGAAAAGAGGAAATATATCCCCGGGTCGGAGACCTGCTTGAGCATGAAGGGTTGATCCGGTGTGAATGCGGTGGGCTTGACATGCCGCTCTTCCAGGCTGCAGTCCACGGGGGCTTCCACCGGGCCGCGTCCCTGCTTTTTTCCTTTTTTGGGAGCCTGGAGAAGCAGCCAGTCACCGTTGGGCAGCTTCAGGGGTTTGAGCTCACTGATCACGGCGGAGCGGCCGCTGACCCGCACTTCCACCCTGTGGGCGATGGTGCCGCCCTGCAACACTCCGGGGGTATGTCGGCTTTTTCGTGAAAAAGCGGTGATTTTCAGGGGGGGGAATTCGGGAGAATATGCCAGGGAATCTCCCCTGTGGACCTTGTGCGTTTGCCATTGCCCGAAGGTGAAGGTGGCCATGTGTCCCGCCATGATGAGGAAGAAAAGGATATGCATCAACGTGGGCGCCCATAGGACCAGCCCTTGCCGGATATTTCCTCTTTTCCTTCCGCGCCGGCTCAATTCCACCAGGCGGGTCAGGGTGCAGGCAAAGGTGTTCAGGGCCAGCAGGGCGAGGGAAGTGATGAGCAGACCTACCGCGATGAAGATCAGCAGGTGATCCTTGCGCATTTGATTCAACCAGGTCCAGATGGGAGTGGTGTTCAGATCGTGGTAGGTCTGGGCGTGGAGGTTGGCCAGCAGGGTGTTGATGACCATGAACATGGATGAGATCACCAACAACCAGATCGAGAGGGAAAGGCTGCTCAGTTTCCGCCATAAGGTTTTCAATGTGTTCATGATCAAGCTCCGATGCGGTGGATTCCCATTTCCAGTACAAGGTGTGAATATACGATAAAGAGGGCCAGCAATCCTCCGGCCAGGGTCAGCCGTCGTTCCCGGATTCCAGAAGCGGGCAGGTAGCGCAGGTGGATCAGGGCGATATAGAAGAGCCATACAGCCGCGGAACTCAGGTGTCTTCCCCCCCATACGAAGGGGTGACCCCAGCCGAGGAAGGCCCATAGGGCACCCGTGACCTGGGCAAAAGAGAAGAGCAGAAATCCCAGAATCACCAGTCGGCGCACCAGGGCGATCGCCCGCTTGTCATTGGCTGACAAAACCGAGACAGCCGCTGACAATCCGAAAAACGCGTACGCGCAGTTTTCGCTGATAAAGAAGAGAAAAGGCCAGGTGCCGCTTTTATTGGGCGCCGGTGGAATGATCCCCTTGGGGTAAAAGGCCGCGAAGAGAGCGGCGGCAATGAGTAGCAGAAAGGCCCCGCTCATGGTTCCGGGCGGCAGGTCGCTCCGATTCAGCATGAAGACCAGGACCAGGGCCATCATGAAGGGTAAAAAGAAGACCGGGTCCACCAGGGCGTTGGCGACAAATGCCCCGGTAATCACGGAGTGGTGGATCAAAAATGTGGTGATCAGCAGGGCGCCTGTGGCCATCAGGGTTTGGGCGGCCCGGGCGCGTTGCCGGAGATGCAGAAAAAACGCGCCGGCAAAAAAGGCGGTGACAAGCGGGAAAAACCAGGATGAATGGGTCATGAAGGTCTCCTTTTCAAACACGGAAGGTGCGTCCGTTTCCGGAACAGTACCCATTGGTCCGCCGGCATAGCCTGGGAAAGTGCCTTAGCCGCAACGGACTCGGAGTATGAAAAATATACCACAGAATGGGTGGCAAGTAAAAGGCCGAAGACCGGGGACGGGCGGCAAATAAAATCTACCCTTGCGGAGGGAGGAAGGAGTTTCATGTTAAACAGGGAGGGTGGGGTAGGCTTCTTCTCTCGTTTATTCTTTCGTTGCAGACAGCTCAAATGTGTGACCCGGTTTCCATTGGCCGTCCTGGAGGGTGAACCACTTGTCAAGAAGTTTTCCCTCTTCAGTCAATTCAAACGTGTTCCTGAATTTCAATTTTTTATCTGGAAAGGTGATATCGCCGTAAATAAGAATTTTCCCGCCATCCCCGCTCACATGAGCCTGGAAGAAATTGCCGTTACTGGTGATGGAAAACACGCCGATCTCCTGCTTATGGAAATCCCAGTAAAAGTAGGCTTCCGTGACACTATTGAGAAATTTAACATTTGTGGTTTGCTGGACGGCTTTGCCATTCCATAAAACTTTCCATACCACTTCGCGTGTGGCTCCTTCACCAAAGCGCGGCATTTTTCCCACCCAGTTGTTGCGGGTCAGGGGTTTTAGTAATTTCAGGTGTTCGTCCAATTCTTGCCCATGGCTTGGAGAAAATGTGAGCAGAACAGAGATCATTGCAACCATTATCAATTGAAGATGTTTCATGATTTTCTTCTTTTTAAGTCCTCTTTTATTTTAATTCTTTTGGTTTTAGATCCTCAATGATTTTCGCATCCACCCAGAAAAATTCTCCAATCCCGTTTCTTCGGCTCATAAAAAACAGATATTTACCGTCAGGGGAAACGATTGAAATCGACTCCCTGGCTGATGTATTGATTGTATCCCCCATATTTTTCCCTTTAGTCCATGTCCCATCCTTTTTTTTATAACTCACGTACAAATCAAAATCACCGTGACCGTCAGGGCGCATGGAAGAAAAGAGCAAATAACTTTCATCCGGAGCGATGTAGGGCAAAGTGTCCATGAATTTTGTATTGATCGAATCACCGAGATTTTCGGGTTTTTCATAGCCACCCTTTGTGAGTCTGGAACGATAGATATCGACTGAGCCGAATCCGCCCTCTATATCAAAACTGTAAAAATAAACCGTTCCGTTTCGGCTGACAGACGGGCCAAGAGTGGACTTCTCTGTATTCAGCGGAGGTCCCGGTTTGATCACATCTCCCCAACCGAGAGCATTCTTTTTTTTGAACCATATATCAGGATCCGGTTTCTGGCCATTTTCGTCCGAAGGTTTGAGTACATCAAAAAAGAATTGTTCCCCATCCGGTGAAACTGCCGGTCCGCCAAATGTATACGTGTCCGGGAAAGAGAAAGCCTTCGGCGGACTCCAATGACCGTTAACCTGACGCATCATCCATATCTTCTGGAATTGTCCATAAGTCAATGCTGCAACCCAATAGATTTCTTTTCCATCGGGGGAGAAAGTGATACCGCCGTGTGGCCGGTGTGTATTCAAAAGTATGCCGGAAGCAAAGAGCTCCGGTGTGGAACCCGGTTTTTTCTGCCCCAAATAGTCGCCGGAGATTTTAACATATGCTTCAGGAGCGTCTGATGCGCCTTTTTCCCTAAGCAAGGCCACGATTTGTATCTCCCCTGCAGCAGAGGCCAGATGAAGCGCCGTGCTGCCGTTGTCGTTTTTCCGATCGATGTCCGCTCCTTTTAAAATGAGTGATTCCACAGCGGTCTCATGTCCGAACACCGAGGCCAGGTGCAACGGCGTTACCCCATATCTTCTTGTCACATCGACCTTCAACCCTTTTGAAATCAGTAATTCGACAATATCCTTCTGTCCTATGGCCGCCGCGATGTGCAGCAGGGTTTCCCCATCGTTCCTCACGGCAAAAATATCAGCCCCTCTGTCAATCAGTTGTTTGACAACGTCTGATTTCTTCCCCACGATGGCAGCATACAAAGGCGTCATGCCCAAGTCTGTTCTTGCTTCTAAAAGGCTTCCCTTTGAAATCAGCAAGTCAACGATATCACCATGCCCGAATTGAGAGGCCCTGTGAAGAGGCGTCCAGCCCCCCCAGGACGTGGCTTTTGCCCATTCCGGATGCGCTTCAAGCAGAATTATTGTTTTATCTAAATCTCCGCGCATGACAGCCCTGAAGATCTCCTGTGAATAGGATTGTGTTACCGAAATAACAACCAAAAAGAGATAAATGATTATGTTTTTCATTATAATAACCTTCTTTTTATTCCTTCGGTCTCAATTCGTCGATGACCTTGGCATCACCCAGTAAATGTCTCCTTTGCCACGTTCCCCTGACGAAAAGAAAAGATATTTGCATCAGCATTCATGGTGCAAATATCCTTGTTTGCTTCCCGGCCTGAATAAAAAACGATTATACCCTCACCTGAACCTTGAACACTAATAATTATGCGGCGGCCTTGGCAGCCTTGCAACCAGCTATTGATAAAAAAGCCGAAAGCAATAAACATATTACATTTTTCATTTTTAATTCCATCTTATTTCAACTCTTTAAGTTTTTCTTTGGCGTTGTTATTTTTCGGATTGAGCTCAAGTGATTTTTTGTAATTTCGGATTGCCTTTTCCTTGTTCCCGTTTTTCATATAGGCTTCGGCCAGGCTGTCATAGCCATTTGCAGATTCAGGGTATGCTTTAATCCACAACTTGAATATCTCAATGGCTTCGGAAATGTGGCCCTTGTTCAGCCAAACATATCCGAGACGCCATATGGATGTTTCATCCGTATAAACCGCATCTCCAAGATCTTTAATCTGATCCAGTGAATCCTGAAAAGATCCAATACCCCCTTTGCTGATGATATCAGAGGCAATATATTCTTTATGCTGCAGGAAGAATAACCGGGTATGCAGTTCATGCTGGGGACGAATCCAGCGATCCCCATTCTTTTTATACGGGATCATCTCTTTCACAAAAGCAAACTCATTTTCAAGAGACAGTATATCTTCTATCTCCCGCAAACTCTTTCCCTCATTTTCCAACGCTGTCACGCGGTCCCAGAGCGTGCGGATATATTTCAAGTGATTTTGCATCCGTTCTCTCGGGTACACCTGGTTATCATCACTTAAAATAATGTTATCCACCGCGTTTTCTCCCTCGAGTACCTCCGCCAGTACTTCAATCCAGCGGGGAACATCCATTTCACTGAAAACGGGACTGAGCCCGGGAGCCAGGTGATGACTGGGATACACAACAGATTTACTCAACACAGCCAGTTTTTCCTCAGGGATAATGGCCACACTCAGCCCGCTGTAATTTCCTGATTTCCCGAACCACAATAGTTTCAAGGTGATATCACCTAGATTCAGTGTGAGCCTGTCATTGTAAAATTTCTGCGGTAGAATCAGGGAAAAAGAAGATTCCAGTTCATCAGCCATGCTTTTACATTTATTCATCCATGCAATCTCCCCTTTTTCCTTTTCTGACCCGGTTTCATATGATGCCAGTCTTTTGCGCGAAACGTTCTCTTTTTCCCTCCACATCGCAATCAAATCCGCTATCTCTGCCTTCACTTTCTCTTGAGACCCATATTTTGTCAGTATATGGTTGTGCCCGATGATCACGGCTTCGGGATAGGCCTTATTGCCTCCAAATTGATCCAGGCGGTCCACCATGTTAATCAGGTAGGCAAAATCATCACGTCCCACTGTTTTTGAAATTTCTTCCCTAAACAGTCTGGCTGTTTTTTCCGACCAGAAGCTGTCGAAAACCACCAGCCCCTTTTCTGATTCAATGACAACCTGGTGCCCGAGATCTGGATTGGATATAATGTTTGCCTTGTCAGATATCTTTTTCGCCTTGAATCCCCGGTCAGCCACTCCCTCTGATGAAAACAGGTGATTCGCGGTCAAACCAAGAATCACAATAGCAAAGACCGTTGCGGCGTTGAGTATCGATTTAAATGCGTGCGTCATTTTGTCATCTCCTTAAAATTTTTGATTTTATGAGCTTTATTCATTTGCTTAGTTGTACCAGGGAAGGTATAACCGGATAAACAAAGGCTTTGACCCGCAGTGGAAAATCATTTTCCGCCACCCGGGATGTGTCGTAACAGCGCCGATCATAAGGGTCCTTCCGTTGCCTGGCGGATGGACTCAGCAGGGAATTCCAGACGGACGATCATCGGCTTCACGGCGGATCCGCGGAAAATTGACTTCATTAACTTGTCAGGCATGAGGCTCGCCTCATCTCTCTCCACATAGTTACGACGCGCATCGTACTACGACTTTCTTCGTAGTAATAATGGCCGTATTTTTTTCCTCTGTCAACTCAGTTGCGAATATTTTGTGATTTTTTCACCGCACCGCGGGGGGGAAGGGGGCCGATGCTGTAGTGCGCCTAGCAAGCCAGCGCGATTCAGGGGGCTAAAATCCCCCACGGGCAAAGCCTAGCC
>CAYVBC010000104.1:0-6131 GCA_964449545.1 uncultured Clostridia bacterium
GACACTTCCGGGCGCACATAATTGCGCCTTCGGGCCAGTTCTCCCGCGGCCGCGAGTACATCCAGAACCGCCAGGTGTTCCGAGTTCCCGGCCAGAACATCCGCATGCGCCTGAATCCGGGAAATGACCTCGGCATACAGGTCCTTCTCCAGCTGAATGCTTTTTTCCTCCGCCCGGAGAATACGATCCTCCAACTCCTTCAGCTCCGCATTGATATAGCGCTCCGCATTGACCAATGTCTGCTTTCGAACATAGGAATCGGGAACCATGGCCAGGTGAGTCTTGGTAACCTCGATAAAATACCCGAAAACCCGATTGTACTTGATCTTCAAAGAGGAGATCCCCGTGCGTTCCCGTTCATCCCGCTCAAGGGCCGCAATCACTTCCCTGGCGCTGCGGCTGATCTCTCTCAGATCATCCAGCTCTTTGTGATACCCGAGGCGGATCACCTGTCCGTCGTTCAATGAAGCGGCCGGATCATCCGCAATGGCGCACTGAATCAGATCCGTCACCTCCTCCAGGGGATCCAGACCCGTACGAATCGTCTCAATCAGAGAAGATGGCAGGTCCTGAAGCAGTACTTGGATTTCAGGAATCCGGACCAGGATCTCTTCAAGCTTGCGGAGGTGGCGTGGGAGAGCCACATGCAATGAAACCCGCGAATTCAGGCGTGCCAGGTCTCCCGCGTCCCGCAGAACACGACGGATCTCCGTGCGAACGATCAGGTTTCCCGCGCAGGCCTCCACGCCGTCAAGCCTCCGGTTTATGGCGGGCACGTCCACCAGCGGGTAGGAGATCCAACGCCGCAACATCCGCCTTCCCATCGGAGTCACGGTGGAGTCAAGTGCGGACATCAGACTTCCACGGGATGTCCGTGTACGCATGTTGGCGATGATTTCCAGGTTGCGGAACGCGACCGCATCCAGGATCATGTGGTTTTCCTCTGGAGCAAAACGAAGAGAGGTGATATTCTTCAAAGCTGTCTTCCGGATGGAGCGAAGATACTTGATTAACACGCCCGCGGCGCAAACCGCCGCATCGTATCCATTGAGGCCCAGACCCTCCACGCTTTCCGTTTTCAGCTGGGCGGCCAGAAGCGCCGCGTTTTCCTCCACATTATACTCGTACCCCTCCATGGTGGTATGCAGGGTTCCAGAGAGTTCAGGAACCCGACGTACAATCTCTTCCCATTCCGCTTCGTCACCGGAACGGATCACCACCTCACTGGGACCTTTTCGGAACAACTCGTCCGCCTGAGAATCCATGGCTCCGGAAGGAAAACTGCGGACCTCGAAATCGCCGGCCGACAGATCCACCGTGGCCAGTGCACAATGCTGATCGTTCCGGAATATGGAAGCCACGAAACGAGCCTCCTCATCCCCGTTATCCAACTCCAGCGCGGTCCCCGGAGTCAGGATCCGGGTAACCTCACGCCGCACGATTCCCTGAGCCAGCGCCGGGTTTTCCACCTGTTCACAGATCGCCACCTTGTACCCACGATTCAAAAGCTTCCGGGCGTAATTGTCTCTGGCATGATAGGGAATCCCACACAGGGGAACCGCGTCCTGCTTGTTTTTGTCTCGGCTGGTGAGCACCACCTCCAGGATGGGTGCCGCGATCTTCGCGTCCTCAAAAAACATCTCATAAAAGTCTCCCATGCGAAAAAAAAGAATGGCATCCGGATGATCTTTTTTAATGCCGAAGTATTGTTTCAGCATGGGGGTGAGGCGACGTTCAGCCATGGTCCGATTATAACACAACCACAATGAGGACTGGCCTTTTGCTTCCCTTTGGTGATCTGGTATAATGAATAACCATGAAAAGAACGGAAGATACAATCACATTGAATTTCTCCAGTGATTTGAAATACACGGAATTTTCCGTCCTGGTCATGGAATACCTCCGCAACCTTCTTAGAATTGACGATAAACAATTTTTCCAGATCGAGCTCGCCATGCGGGAGGTCATCAACAATGCCATCATTCACGGGAACCAGTCAGATCCCTCCAAGCGCGTCACCATTCACTTCACCTGGAACAGTAAATTCCTGCGGATTCGCATTCAGGATGAAAACCCTGAAAATGTGGACTTTGCGAAACTGAATCGGGAGATGGAGAAAAAGGATATCCTGAGCCCCAGTGGCAGGGGCCTTCTCATCATACAGAGCTATATGGACTCGGTCACATTCGAATCCACAAAAGGCGGATCCGTCATTACCATGGAAAAGCATTTATGAGCCTGATCCTCGGGCTTGACACCACTTCCCGTCATGCCTCGGTTGCCGTATCAGAGGATGATAACGTACTCATTGAGTATAACTTCATTACCCGGGATGAATTATCCGCCACCCTCATTCCCGCAATTACGTTCATCTTGAACAGCATCCACGTTCCCATAGAGGAAATTGATGTTTTTGGAATCGGGATCGGGCCCGGACTGTTCACCGGGATTCGTGTTGGGTTGACCTCCCTCAAGGGAATGGCATTCACAAATCATCGTCCCATCGTTCCCGTGATCACTCTGGAAGCTCTGGCATGGAAATTCCGACGTTCCCATCATCCCATAGTCCCGCTCATCGATGCGCGCCGTCGGGAAGTGTACATGGCGGCGTATCGCTTCTCTGACCCGACATCCATCCGGGAAATATATCCTCCCTGTCTGATGAACATTGACATGCTGAAGGGAAAGCTGGAGGCTTTGGATGACTTCCGCCTGACTGGAAGTGGCGTGACCGCTTATTCCGAAGAACTCTCCCGTGCATTCCCCGGCAGGAAAATGCGGAACCGTTCATCCTTCCTGGCATCGGAAATCTGCCGGATATCCTCTCTGAGGTTCGCTTCCGGGCAGGCTATCACCCGTCTGGAAGATCTGGGCCCCCTGTACCTCCGCGAACCCGATGCGCGGACCAGACAGGAAAAACAATCCAGTGCTCATCCGAAAAGCTGAAGCCGGAGACATTCAGGCTGTATCCCGAATCGACAACCTCTCCTTTCCCGATGGCTGGAACGCGGATTACTACAGTGATGAGCGATCCAATCCCATCGCCACCCTCCTGGTGGCGTCTTCAGAATCTTCGATCATGGGCTTTTTGTTATATTGGAATATTCCCCCGGAAATGGAGCTTTTACGTATGGCCGTAACCACGGGAATGCGCGGCAGCGGCGTGGGCGGCAGGCTTCTGGATCATATGATGTCCACGGCACAAACCGGGAAAACGGAACGAATTTTTCTTGAGGTTCGTCGTTCCAACAAAATAGCCCGCCATCTGTACGCGAGCCGGGGATTCCTGGAAACAGGAATCCGGAGGGAGTACTATCCCCATCCCCGAGAAGATGCCATCCGGATGGAATGGCGTATGCTCACCGCAAGAAAAAATCAGGATCTTCCTTGACCCGAAGGTCAAAGGTCTCTCGCTCCTTCTTCCAGAAATCCAGTCCGGCAGCCACGAAAGTTTCCACAATCACGGGATCGAACAGAATTCCCGAATTCACTTTAACGTCATCAAGCGCTTCCTGAAAAGAGATGGCCGCACTGTAGGGTCGTTTTGTGGTCATTGCGTCAAACGCATCCGCCACGGCGAATATTCTGGATCCCAGCGGAATTTCCTCGCCGGCGAGCCCATCCGGATATCCACTTCCATTGTAATGTTCATGGTGGTGGAGGACAACCTGCGCGGATTCCTCCAGAAACTTGATCTTGTGCAGGATCTCATACCCGATAGTCGGGTGGGTTTTCATGATCTTCCACTCCAGGGGTGAGAGCAGCCCCGGTTTGCGCAGGATGGCATCCGGAATACCGATCTTCCCGATATCATGAAGAAGGGCCGCATATTCAAGCACTTTGAGAAAACCCGGCTCTTCCAGCCCCATACGCCTGGACAGCTCCATGGTATAGCGCATGACCCGGAAGGAATGCCCCTGGGTTTCCGTATCCCGCGTATCCAGGGCGGTAACCAACGCACTCAAGGTGAACTTGTAGGTCCTGTCGAGTTCTTCGAGGGCATGGCGCAGCTCAATGGTACGCGCTTCCACCTTCCGCTCGAGTTCCCGCTGATATTCACGGTTTTCCAGGATCAGTTGGCGCTTTTCCACCGCCTTTCCAGCAATGGCCAGCACTTCATTGAGTTTGAAGGGCTTGGAAACATAATCATATGCGCCCTTTGACATGGCGGCAATAGCGGATTCCACATCCTTCACCGCCGTAATCATCACCACCATGACATCCTCATCGATCTGCTTGATTTCATCAAGAAGCTGGATCCCGGTTTTTCCCGGCATGCGGATATCCGACATGACCAGATCCACCTGCCGGGCGGACCGGAACTTTTCCAGGGCTTCAAACGCATCCGAAGCCAGAAGGCAATCATAGCCTTCCCCACTCATGAAATCGCCCAGTAGCTCCCGAATGTCGGACTCATCGTCAGCAATCAGAATTGTCCCTTTTGCCATGGTATTTATGTACCATATCCGGAAAACAGAGTAAACGCCCAACCATCAGGTGGGCGTTGATTCAGGCTATTCGGCTGCCAGGCGTTTGACTTCTTCCACCTTGTCCAGCTTTTCCCAAGGGAAGGAATCCCGCCCGAAATGTCCATATGAAGCGGTTTTCTTGTAGATGGGCCGGCGCAGGTTCAACGCTTTCAGAATGTCGGCGGGTTTCAAGGGAAAAACCTTCCGAATAATTTCAACCGCACGCTCTTCTGAAATGTTTCCCGTACCGAAAAAGTTCACATTCACGGAAACCGGATCGGCAACGCCGATGGCGTATGCAATCTGAACTTCGCATTTTTCAGCCACTTTCGCGGCCACGATGTTCTTGGCGATGTACCGGGCCACGTAGGCGCCGGAGCGATCCACCTTGGAGGGATCCTTTCCGGAAAAGGCACCACCGCCATGACGTCCCATACCGCCGTAGGTGTCCACGATAATCTTGCGTCCCGTCACACCCGCGTCCGCCTGGGGACCACCGACAACGAATTTTCCCGTGGGATTCACATAGAACCGGGTTTCCCCGTTAATCCACTCTTTACATACGGGACGAATCACTTTTTCAATGACATCCGCCTCAATCCGATCATGGGAAATGCCTTCATCATGCTGGTTGGAGATCACCACAGCTGTTACCCGCTGGGGTTTTCCGCCCTTGTATTCCACCGTGACCTGGGATTTTCCGTCCGGACCGAAATAGCCGATCTCATTCGATTTCCGCACTTCCGCCAGTTTCATCGTCAGTTTATGGGCCAGGTAGATGGGCAGAGGCATGTATTCGTCATTCTCACGACACGCGAATCCGAACATCATCCCCTGATCACCCGCGCCCTGCTCCCGGTCTTGAGTTTCCGTTACGCCCTGGGAGATGTCCGGAGACTGTTCCTCCAGGTGAACCAGAACCGCGCAGGTATCGGCATCAATGCCATACGAGGATTTCGTATAACCAATCTCTTTGAGAGTTGTACGTACAACGTTGGGGATATTGATGTACCCGGTGGTGGTCAGCTCACCCGCCACCACGACCATGCCCGTCTTGGTCAGGCATTCCACCGCGACCCGGGATTGGGGGTCGTGGGTAAGACATTCATCCAGAATGGCATCGGAAATCTGGTCGCATACCTTGTCGGGGTGGCCTTCCGTTACGGATTCTGAAGTAAACAGATAGGTTCCTTTAATCATTTCAATTACCTCCAGGAAATGGGAAAAATAACAATAAATACTATCAGAAAGCTTGGGAGGTGTCAATCCGAATCGGGGCCGAACAGACAGACCCCCAAACGGTTTTACCCAACCCGGACAGTCTCGTAATCAGCTGTTTGTATAGATGGCGTAGGCTTCATCCACGGATTTGCCATACACCGTAATGGCGGTAATGGCATTGGCCATACGAATCGCTTCATCCAATGGTTTCTGGTGAATATTCCGCCCCGTCGCGTTTCCGGAAGCACCGGAAATAAAGATCTGGTCATGCAGCATCTGCAGAAACGCTTTGGGCTCAATACTGGAACCACCGGCACACAGGACCTTGGTACGACCGGCCGCCTTGATGGCCTGGGTAAAAATCTCCGCGGATTTTTTCCCCTCTTCCTTGGGGTAATTCACCTTGACAAAATCCGCTCCCAACGTGGCCGCGACTCCCGT
>CAYVBC010000105.1:0-2408 GCA_964449545.1 uncultured Clostridia bacterium
TGCGCACGGACTGGAGTGATCGCTGGCCCTCAGATGCCAAAATGGCCAACAAAGACGAAAACGGCGTGGATCACTACCCCGGCTGGACCATGGAAGCCCTGAAATACCTCTACGAAGTACGCAAAATCACGGCAAGTGGTCATGAAACCACGGATACGGATCCCGGTATCTCCACCACCAAAGACAACTATGAGTGTGAAGCCTACATCCTGAGCCAGAACAAGTACCAGATCGAACTGCTGGCCAGCTTGAAGGAAATGCCCGCAACCGGCGGCCTCGTGGTTGTGTCCTGGCCCAAAGCCCTGAAAGGTTCCGGATTCCCCGCTCGCGTGTTCGCCATCGTGCCGAACAAATAAGCGTAACTGAATCAGAACTGAACAAGTATTACGAAAGAAAGGAGCTACGCAAATGAAAAAACGCATACTGATCGCGATGATGGCTGTATTTATGCTGACAGCCGGATTCGGACTCCATGCGGATGATGCCAAGAAAGGCCCCGCCATCACTGGTGGCGTGACTTTTTACTGGTATACATTCATGTGGGGAAATACCGATTTCAACAACGACGACTACACTGTAAATGGCGAAAAGGTGGATGGTTCCGCCGACAGCTATGATTACAGCTATGGTCATGGAAGCATCTGGATGCAGGCCGATTGGGAAAAAGCCACTGTGTATGCCAAGATCGGCGCCTGGGGCCCCTTTGGAATGCAGCCTGTTTACACCGCTCCCCTGGATCCCTCCGCGCGCCTGCTGGAAGGATACGTGGAAATGAAGAACGTGATCGGCCCCTTTTCCCTCCGCGTGGGAAAATGGCGTTTCATGTACGGCGAAGGCCTGGTGGCCTTTGACGGCGGTGAAGACGGAACAACCGGTTATCAGCTGTCCGCCGCGGAAAAGAACTGGTCCCTGGATCTGTTCTACCGCAAGGGCATGGACAATGGCGGCTGGAATGAGATGGCCTTTGATCCCACCTATGGTTCCCGTAATGGCGAAGCCATTGCTGACTGGAATATCTGGGGCGCCTATGCCACATTCAAACTGAACAAGATCACCGTCAGCCCCTTCGTGTTCGCCAAGGATTTCGGCGACGACAAACCCATGTGGGTCGGCGCGGACATCCACGCCAGCCTGATGAAGGGCCTTGCCCTGAAGGTTGAGTACTCACAGATGTTCGGCAGCGGCTATGGCATGGATTACAACGGCTTTGGTTTTATCGCCAAGGCGGATTATACCGCTCCCTCCGGCTTCAACGTCGGCGTGGGCTACATGATCGCCTCCGGGGATGACAACTACAGTGACGGCAAAGACAGCATGTACACCACAGTGCTGGAAAATCCCTACACAAACGGCTTCTACAGAGGATGGGTCGGACTCGGTCCCGCTCACAATACCGCTACGGCCGCAGGCTTCAACTGCCTGGCCCCCTGGGAATACCTGATGTCCAATGTGACATCATTCAATGTACACGCTGCCTACAATATCAAGAACGTGAATTTGCGCCTGGACTTCTTCAAATACGGAAAACACAAACTGGCTTCAGGCGACAAGGACCTGGGATACGAAATTGCACTCATGGCTATGACCAATATCAAGGGCGTAGACGTGGGCGGAACATTCGGGGTCTGGAAACCCGGCGATCACATCTCCAAGACTCTGAACAAGGGTGACGACTCCAGCTATGGCGGTTATATCTTTTTCTCCAAAAGTTTTGACTTCAAAATCCGGTAACCGCCGGAACGCGTGACCCGGGTGGGCCGGGAATTTCCCGGCCCACCCTTTTTTTCTCCCCCCTGGCAATGCCGGGGCTTTTTTATATAAGGAGTAACCCATGAAACAGAAAATCGCTCTTATTGGATTCGGTACGGTTGGACAGGGTCTGTCCGAAATTTTAATGGAAAAGAAAAATGAACTTCGGGAACGGTATGGATACGAATGGTCCATCACCGGTATCGCGGACGCGCGTTTCGGTACGGTTTGTGATCCGGCCGGTCTGGACATTGGACAATTGTTGAAGGATGTCAAGGCGCAGGGAGAGTTCCGTCGCCATCGCAGGGATTGGGACGTGTTCCGTTTCATCGATGAGTGTGATGCGGATGTGGTCTGTGAAATGACATTCACAAACCTGGATGACGGGGAGCCCGCTGTCGCGCATTGCAGACGCGCCCTGAATGCGGGGCGTCACGTTGTGACCTCCAACAAGGGCCCCGTTGCCCTGCAATATCGCAGCCTGAGCGCGCTGGCCGCGGAGCGGAACGTGCAATTTCTCATCGAAGGGACAGTCATGAGCGGTACACCCGTGCTGAATCTGCTGGATGGCCCACTGGCCGGTTGCCATGTGGAATCGATGCGGGGAATCCTGAATGGAACCACAAACTATATACTGACCCGGATGGAAGAGGGAATGG
>CAYVBC010000105.1:2508-6110 GCA_964449545.1 uncultured Clostridia bacterium
GGAATCCTGAATGGAACCACAAACTATATACTGACCCGGATGGAAGAGGGAATGGATTACGCGGACGCCTTGAAGAAGGCCCAGGAACTCGGTTATGCGGAAGCGGATCCCACGGGAGACGTGGAGGGCTATGACGCCCGTGCCAAGGTGACGATCCTCGCCAACGTGGTCATGGGTGTGGATCTGCCGATTTCAAAGGTGGCGTGTACAGGCATCACACGCATCTCGGCGAAGGATATTCAAGCGGCCCGGGAACAGAATGCACGCTGGAAACTGATCGGATCCATCACCCGTAAGGGGGATGGCGTGGATGCCGCGGTGGCTCCTGAAATGATCCCCATGGACCATCCGCTGGCGGGTGTTTCCGGCGCCACCAATGCGTTGACCGTATCCACGGACCTTCTGGGTGATGTGTCCATCGTGGGCGCGGGCGCGGGGCGGAAAGAAACGGGATTCTCCATTTTAACCGACCTGCTGGCCATACATAGAAAGGTTTGTATCTGAAAAGAATATGATTTCGTGAAATGTAGTCAAAGGGAATGGCTGCGTAATGCGTTTGAATTTTGAAAAACAGGAGTGAAAATGGTCTCTAGCATCATGAATCGGACGATGATGGTCAACATGAGTGAAAAATCGGTTGCGATTCAGCCGACGGATTCCTCCATGTACGCGGAGTGGCTGGGTGGAAAGGGTATTGGTTTAAAGATGCTGGTGGATATGGATGCCGTGCGTCAGGATCCCTTTTCTCCGGAAAATCCATTGATATTCGTGACCGGTCCGTTTACCGGAAGCCTTGTACAAACTTCGGCCAGAATGGCGCTGGTGACCAAATCTCCACTCACGGGCTCATTCCTGGATTCCCATGTGGGCGGATTCCTGGGGCCCCAGGTGAAGCGCGCGGGCATTGACGCCCTGGTGATCCGGGGCGCGTCTCCGGAGCCGCTGATATTGCATGTATCTCCGGCCGGCGCTGAATTCCTGGATGCCGGTGACCTCTGGGGAAAGGGAAAATTTGAAACTGAAAAGATTCTTGTGAAAAGATTTCCGGGAAGCCAGGTGGCCTGCATCGGTCCGGCGGGGGAGAATCGGGTCCGTTTCAGCTGCATCGGTACTCACCTCCACCGTCAGTTCGGGCGGGGAGGCGCCGGAGCCGTAATGGGTTCCAAGGGACTCAAGGCGATTGTCTTCACCGGAAAGGAGCGCATGAAATATCATGATGACGCGAGGTTCCGGGAACTGACAAAGCAATTGACCCGGGATGTCATGGCGCATCCCAACCGCGAACTGCGGAATACGCAAGGCACCAATTACTGGACCCGTGCGGGCAATGAGAAGGGATTGTTTTTGCCCACCCGCAATTGTCAACAGGGTCAATTTGAAAGTTACGAAAACCTGACCTCCGAGAATTTCCGCAAACATTACGGCTGGGAAAGCACGGGGTGCTTCAACTGTGGCATCCAGTGCGCCAAGGTGGTACGCTGGAAGGATCGTGAACTGGAAGGACCTGAATATGAAACCGTGGCATGGCTGGGAAGCAATTGCGGCATCGCGGATCCTGAAGTTGTGTTTGAAGCCAACTACATGGCGGATGACCTCGGCCTGGACACCATATCACTGGGTGCCACCATCGCCTTTGCCATGGAAGCATTTGAGAAGGGCATCCTTACTTCAGCGGATACCGGTGGGCTTGAACTGAAATTCGGTAATGGTCAGGCGCTGCTTGAGTGCATCCGTCTCATCGCGAATCGTGAAGGTATCGGCGAAATTTTGAGTGAAGGAACCCGGCGGGCTTCACAAGAGATTGGCGGGGGCAGTGACTTTTTCGCACTGCAGACCGCGGGTATGGAATTGTCCGGAGTGAATATCAAGGGGTCGGCGTCAATGGGCCTGGGTATGGCAACGGCGGATTTCGCGAGTCATACACGGATCTGGTCCGCAACAGCGGAAATGAACGGGGAACTGACCTTTGAAAATACGCCGGCCTATCTGATTGAGGCCCAGGACGAAGTGAATGTGCGTGACTCCTTGATTGTGTGTGACTTCCTTCCCTTCGGGAATGATCGCCTGGCTCCGATCTACGAAGCGGCCACCGGAATTTCCATGACACCGGAAAAACTGATGGAAGCGGGGAAACGGATCTTCACCATGGCGCGCATGTTCAACCTGGCAAACGGTCGTACCCGCGCGGACGATCGGGTTCCCGGCCGTTACCTGAAGGAACCCCACTTTGCCGGAATATTCAAGGGAAAGTATATGACCCCGGCGATATTTTCAGAATGGCTGGATCATTATTACGATCAGCGCGGCTGGAATCGAGACGGAATCCCGGAAGATAAAATCCTTCGCGAGCAGAACCTCAGGCGTCTCTGATTCGGATCTGAACCAGTTTTTGGCATTTTGATAAATATATTACGTAGAGCATACTCGTGTTTGACATGGACGAGCGGAAACTGAGATACCATCAATCCAAGGAGAACTCAATGAAGAAAAAAACTGTAGAACTTGACTGGTCCAACATTTCCTATAACTACATCCAAACCGATTATCGTTTCCGTGCGTACTTTCGAGACGGGAAATGGGATGAAGGAACCCTGGAAACAGACCCATTCCTGCCGCGTATCCATGAAGGTTCCACCGCGCTGCATTACGGTCAGGAATGCTTTGAGGGGATGAAAGCGTATAGAGCGAAAGACGGCAGAGTAATGCTCTTTCGGACCAGGGAAAACGCCCGTAGAATGCAGCGTAGCGCGGAGCGCGTTCTCATGGCCCCGGTTCCGGAAGACCTGTTCATGCGCGGGGTGGTGGAAACCGTTAAAGCCAACATCCATTACGTCCCTCCCTATGGATCGGGCGCTTCTCTGTATATTCGTCCCATTCTTTTGGGCATTGGTGAAAATCTTTCCGCCCGTCCCGCTTCTGAGTATCTTTTTAACGTTTTTGTCACGCCCGTGGGCTCCTACTTCAAGGGTGGATTGAAACCGATTTTTCTGAATGTTTCTTCTTATGATCGCGCCGCGCCAGTGGGTACGGGAGCCGCCAAAGTGGGCGGAAATTACGCGGCCAGCATGCTTGCCCACAAGGAAGCTGTTGCGGGCGGGTACGCGGATTGTATTTATCTGGATCCTTCCCGACATCGCAACATTGAGGAGGCGGGCGGGGCCAATTTTGTCGCCATCACCCGGGACAACCGTTTTGTTACCCCCTCATCACCCTCCATACTCCCCAGTATCACCCGGAGGTCACTGGTTTATATTGCCCGGGAACTACTGGGGATGACGGTGGAGGAGAGAGATATTCCCATTGATTCCCTTGATGAATTTATCGAAGCCGGCGCATGTGGTACCGCCGCGGTCATTACGCCCATTGGCGGGATATTCCACAATGGTGCCATGCACACCTTCTACGCCGATGGTAAGGAGGTGGGCCCGGTGACCCGTAAGCTTTACGATACGCTGACCGGCATTCAGAAGGGAGATCTGCCGGATCCCGACGGCTGGGTGATTTCATTGAATGGAGAAGAGTGATCCAGAACCGGATATCCGGACGGAGATGAACATCACCCGCCTGTGATTTTCATCTTGAAATTAGGTTCTCTTCCATTT
>CAYVBC010000106.1:0-6096 GCA_964449545.1 uncultured Clostridia bacterium
GCCTGCATTCTAGCTTCCATGGGGGAAACTGTCAAGTCGGAGCCGGCGGATCCAGGGGAACGGCCCCGGTCAAGGCGACGAACCGGTGAAGCGCGCGGTGGGTAAGCTCTTCCGCCAGGGGGTCATCGGGGTGGAAGAAAATCACGTGGATCAGCCGGTGGGTGTTGCCTGTGACACGGGTTCGCGCCGAATCGGCGGAAGGATTTCCAAAGGGTCCGGAATCGTCCCGCAGCATGGGTTTACCCGCCAGGCTGATCCAGCCGCGACCGATCCCCTCGTATCCATCCTCCGCGGTTCCCGCGCCGGCCAGTATATCTCCCCGGATGCGGTCCACATCGTACAGTCCGAAGGGAACCTGGAATTCCAGGGAGATCAGGTTGGTGGCGTCCACAGCGGGAAGGATCTCCGGAAATGGCAATTTGTTCCGGATTCTTCGCCACAGGGCTTCCGAAGAGGGGCGATACCGGGTGGGATCCACACCGAATCCGCGGTACAGGCGCCGGCTGAACGTGAATCCGGGCGGGGGCGCCGGCAACTCTCGCATGCGGGCGCACAGGGATTGAATCTCTTCCGGGGGAATTCTGTCGGGAGGTGTCGGCAGATCAAATGCGTTGAACCCCAGGAGGAGTTGTCCCTCAACCCTGTTGATCAGTGTTGGAATGGACGCGGCTCCGGGCACGGGTCACTCGCCATCCCTGCCGTATTGCCTCCGGATCCATTCCCGGTATGCACCACTGCGGATCCGCGATACCCACTCCCGATTCTCATCATACCAGGCCACGGTTCGACTCATCCCCTCGTCAAAGGAGGTGGCCGGTCTCCATCCCAGCTCCGATCCGATCCGCGTGCTGTCCATGGCGTAACGGCGGTCATGGCCGGGTCGATCCGTCACGAAGGCGATCAGGTCCTCGTATCGCTCCATGGGTTCTCCCGAGGCGGTGCGGGCTTCCGGAGGCAGCGGCCAGTACGTTGAAAAAAGGGCGCACAGTTGGCGGACCACCTCAATGTTGGATCGTTCCGCGTCTCCCCCGATGCTCCAGGTGGATCCGGCGCCGGCACGGGTAAGGATTCGCCACAGGGCTTCGCAGTGGTCATTGACGTAGAGCCAGTCCCGCACGTTGGCCCCATCCCCATAAACGGGCAGGGGACGGTGTTCCGTCAGGTTGAGGATCATGAGGGGAATGAGTTTTTCGGGGAATTGATAGGGTCCGTAATTGTTCGAGCAGTTGGACAGGGTTACGGGGAGACCGTAGGTGTGGTAATAGGCGCGGACCAGGTGGTCCGCCGCGGCCTTGGACGCGGAGTAGGGGCTTCTGGGATCATACGGAGACGTTTCGTTGAAACGGCCTTCGGCGCCCAGGCTGCCGAAGACCTCATCCGTTCCCACCTGGTGAAACCGGACGTCATCGCGGTCCTTCCACGCGGCGCGTGCGGCCTCCAGGAGGCGGAAGGTACCTTCAATGTTGGTGCGTACGAAATCGTCCGGCGCCAGGATGGAACGGTCCACGTGGGATTCCGCGGCGAAATGCACGACCGTGTCCACCGCATACTCCCGCATCAGGCGTGAGGGCAACTCCGGGTCCGCGATATCACCGTGGACAAACACGTACCGGTCCGGGTTGCCGGACGCGATTCCTGACAGATTTTCAGGATTCCCAGCGTAGGTCAACTTGTCCAGGTTGATCACACGGCCGGAGAAATCGGGATTGTTGAAAAGATAGCGGATGAAGTTGCTGCCGATGAATCCGCATCCCCCGGTGACCAGGAGGTTTTGCAGTTTCGGCATCATACCGTTTTCCCATCGGGAATGGATGGATTTCCCGCGGCCAGTTGAAGAAGGAACTCTCCGTATTCATTGTGGCGCAGGGGAGTGGCCAGTTCCAGGAGTTGAGCCGCGTTGATCCAGCCCTGGTGAAAGGCGATCTCTTCAATACACGCGATCTTCAGAGACTGGCGTTCCTGGATGGTGCGGATAAAGGAAGCCGCGTCATGAAGTGAACGGTGGGTGCCCGTGTCCAGCCAGGCGTAACCGCGCCCAAGGAGCTTGACCGATAATCGCCCGGATTCCAGGTAGCGGCGGTTCAGGTCCGTGATCTCCAGTTCGCCCCGTGCGGAGGGCTTCAGGGACCGGGCGTGTTCCACCACGTGATGATCGTAAAAGTATAGACCGGTCACGGCCCAGGGTGAGGCGGGGTGCTCCGGTTTTTCAATGATGGATACGGGACGGCCGGTCTCATCCAGGGAAACCACTCCATAGCGGCGTGGGTCGCGAACGCCATAACCGAATATGACCGCTCCTTTACGCATTTCGACGGCTTCCCGCAATAGGTCGCTCAGACCATGACCGAAGAAGATGTTGTCCCCCAGGATCAGCGACACGGGATCACCGTTGATGAACGCCTCTCCCACCAGAAAGGCATCGGCGATTCCGCGGGGCTCGGACTGGGCAGCGTATTCCATCTCCAGCCCCAGCCGGCTGCCGTCGCCGAAAAGGCGTTGAAAGCCGGGAAGGTCGCGGGGGGTGGAGATAATCAGAATCCGGCGGATTCCCGCCAGCATGAGGATGCTGAGCGGGTAGTAGATCATGGGTTTGTCGTATACAGGCAGCAGTTGTTTGCTGATGGGTTGAGTCAGCGGAAACAGGCGTGTCCCGTGCCCTCCGGCCAGAATAATGCCTTTCATTGGTGACTCCTATTCTACGGTGACCGCCTTGGCCAGGTTGCGGGGCTTGTCGATGTCGCGTCCCCTGTGGCGGGCGATGTAGTACGCGAAAAGCTGGAGTGGAATGATGTTGAGGATGGGTTGCAGAAGTTCGATGGTACGGGGTACCGTGATGACGTCATCCGAGATCTGGGCAACTCGTCCTTCGGCTTCGTTGGTAATGGTCAGGACCCGACCGCTGCGGGCTTTGATCTCCTGAATATTGTTGAGCATCTTTTCGTACACCGAATCCACCGGAGCAATGGCCACGGTGGGGAAGTTTTCGTCGATCAGGGAGATGGGGCCATGCTTCATCTCACCGGCCGGATATCCCTCTGCATGGATGTAGGAGATCTCCTTGAGCTTGAGCGCGCCCTCCATGGCCGTGGGGTAGTTCAGCATGCGACCGATATAGAGAAAATCCCGGTAGTCCGCGTACTTCAGCGCGATTTCCAGGATGGCGTCCGCGTTGGAGAGGATCTCCCGGATCTGGTCCGGAAGGCGTTTGAGGGCAGTGATGATTTCAAAACCTTCGTTGAAGGAGAGGTCCTGGTAGCGGCCGATCAACAGGGCCATGAGGGTCAGAATCACGAGTTGGGATGTATAGATCTTCGTGGAAGCCACACCGATTTCAGGGCCGGCGTAGTTATAGACTCCGGCCTCAGTGACCTGGGCGATGGCGGACCCCACCACGTTGACGATGCCCAGGGAGAGGGCGCCCTTGCGCCGGGCTTCCTTGAGCGCGGCCATGGTGTCCGCCGTTTCACCGGACTGAGAAATCGCCAGTACGGCAACGGTTTTATCCAGGCGTTGACGACGGTATCTGAACTCGGAAGCCAGGGCCGTCTCCACATTGAGGCGGGTCAGGTTTTCGAACACGTAGCGTCCCACCAGGCCGGCGTAATAGCTGGTGCCGCAGGATACGATGATGATCTTGTGGATCGACTTGAGCCTGTCCAGAACCGGTTCCAATCCACCCAGTTTGGAAACCCCCTCGTTCTCGATCAAACGTCCGCGGAAGGCGTTTTCCACGGATTCGGGCTGTTCGAAGATCTCCTTCAGCATGAAGTGGGGGAATCCCTTTCGATCCATGGAATAGTGCTCTTCATCCATGATTTCAATACTCTTTTCCAGGATTTCGTTGCGGATGTTCTTGATGTAGTATCCATTGGAGTTGAGTACGGCGATTTCATCGTCGGCCAGGTAAATCATCCGGTTTGTAAAGGGGCTGAGGGCGTTGGCATCGGATGCGGCGAAGTACTCTCCCTCTCCAACTCCGATAATGATGGGGCTGCCCCTGCGCGCCATGATGACCTTGTGGTCGATGTCGGCATGAATCACAGCGATCCCGTAGGTGCCCACCAGAAGGTTCAGCGATTTCAAAACCGCGGTTTCCAGGTCGTCGCTAAAGTGCTCCTCAATCAGGTGCGCGATGACCTCGGTGTCTGTTTCCGATTTGAAGGTGTGTCCCCGGCGGATCAGATCGTTGCGGATCTCCACGTGGTTTTCGATGATGCCATTGTGAACCAGGGAGATCTTTCCGGAACAGTCAAACTGGGGATGGCTGTTCTCTTCCGATGGACGGCCATGGGTGGCCCAACGGGTATGGGCAATGCCGAAAGTGGCATCCACTTTCAACCCCGCCTTTTTTTCCTCCAGACGCCCCACTTTTCCCACGGAACGCATGGTAACGGTCTGGCCATTGGAAATGACCGCGAATCCCGCGGAATCATAGCCACGATATTCCATGAGTTTCAACCCTTCCATCAGGATGGGAAGGGCCTGCTTTTTACCAACGTAACTGATGATTCCGCACATATTTTCCTCCGGGGGTTAAAATGAGGTCAACTCACGACTGCCCAGGGGATAGACCTGGAAGCCGATTTTATGAAGGGTCGCGTGATCGAGAATATTGCGTCCGTCAAACAGGAATGCGGGTTGCTTCATGGATTTGAAAATACGTGCGTAATCCAGGGAGCGGTACTCACTCCATTCGGTGAGGATTGCCACCGCATTGGCGCCTTCGGCCGCGGTATATGGGTCGGCGGTGAATTCCACTTCCGAAACGACATCCGCCAGGTCTTTTTTCGCGTTGTCCAGGGCCTGAGGATCGGTGACGGTCACATGGGCGTGTTCCTCCAGGAGGCCGCGGGTGACGGATATGGCCGGGGATTCCCGTGTGTCTCCCGTATCCGCCTTGAATGAAAAGCCAAACAACGCGATCTTCTTTCCCGCCACGGTGTTGAACATCTCGTGAACCATGCGGCTCACGAATCGTTCGGTCTGGTATCGGTTCATGCGGACCACCATTTCCCAGTAGTCCGCCACTTCGTGCAGGTGGTAGGAGCGAGCGATGTAGACCAGGTTCAGAATGTCCTTTTTAAAGCAGGAGCCACCGAAACCCACACTGGCATTCAGAAACCTGGATCCGATGCGTGAATCGCTTCCCACGGCTCTGGCGATCTCCCCTACGTCGGCATCCGTCTTTTCGCACAGGGCGGATATCGAGTTGATGGAAGAGATGCGCTGGGCCAGGAACGCGTTGGCCACAAGTTTGGAGAGTTCGGAAGACCAGACGCTGGTGGTAAGGATTTTTTCCCTGGGCATCCAGTGTCGGTAAATATCGACAATGGCTTTTATGGCCGCCCGGCCGGAAGGGGTATCATGGCCGCCGATCAGAACCCGGTCACCCTCCATGAGGTCGCGGATGGCCGTGCCCTCCGCCAGAAATTCGGGATTGGAGATCACTTCGAAACGGCGCCCCCGGGTATTGGCCTTGAGAATCCGTTCCATGGCTTCGGCCGTGCGAACGGGCAGGGTACTTTTTTCCACAATGATCTTGTCCCCTTCCGCGTGCTCTACAATTTCGTGGGCCGTTCGCTCCCAGAACTGAAGGTCCGAAGCCATACCGGCACCTTCACCGAAGGTCTTGGTGGGCGTGTTGACGGAAACGAAAATGATGTCGGCCTTGCGGATTCCGGCCGCGATCTCCGTGGAAAAAAACAAGTTGCGCCCCCTGGCCTCGCGTACGACTTCATCCAGACCGGGTTCGAAAATGGGCAGGTGGTCCGAATTCCACTGGTCGATGCGTTGGGCGTTAATGTCCACCACGTCAAATCGATACTCCGGGCACTTGAGTGCCATGACCGCCATGGTGGGACCGCCCACGTATCCCGCGCCGATACAGAGAATCCGCTTGGTAATATTCATATTCCCGCCTTTCTCCTGAAAAAGTGCTTCCCTTCTGAACGTCCGGCAATCTCCCGCTTTCCAATCGAAAAGATTATAAAAGGGAAGGGATGATCATGTCAACCCGGCCCACTTGTGGCGGCTATGTTTTTTGGTGTATAATTCATCCATCATGAACACAAAAGCTCTCTTCTTGTTCGTTGTTTC
>CAYVBC010000107.1:0-6042 GCA_964449545.1 uncultured Clostridia bacterium
AGGGGGATTGATGGGGGTGAAGGTTTCCTTGCGGTGATTCAGTGTATTGAAAACACGAAGACTCATGAGGACTCCTCAGGCAGTGGCTGCATCCGGTTTTCCATGAACCAGCGTACCTGTTTGCAGGCTCTGTCCATGACTGCAATATCCGCTTTGGTCCAATGGGTACGGTTCAGTGTCCTTCTCAGAGAACGATGGAACTTACCGTTATCCCCTTCCCGGATTTCCATGGATTTCATTAAACTCCATATGTTGTCCACGAGACGATCAAACTCCTTTCGCGTGGCCATGGAGGGAATGGATTTATAGATTCTCTGTGTGGCGGCGGCTTTGTAAATTTCATACATAACGACCATGACCGCCTGGGAGAGGTTGAGAGATGGGTATTTTACCGCGGATGGAATATAGATCAGGTAATTGGCGAGTTGAGACTCATTGACCGAGATCCCTTTGTCTTCTCGACCAAAGACAACCGCCACCTTCTGGTTTGTCATCAAGGTGGCGATTTTTCGGGCGGCTTCCTCCGCGTCCATGAAATCCCGTTTCCATTTTCCCTGTTTGGATGTGGTGACAAACACAGTGGATATGTCCGAAACCGCGTCACCGAGGGAAGGGTATTCCCGGCAGGAATCAATGATTTCCTGGGAGCGATAGCCCATCTTTTTCTGTTCCGCTTCCTCTCGAAAAGGAACCGGATTGACAAGACGAAGGTGGGCAATGCCCATGTTTTTCATGGCGCGAACCGAGGCGCCGATATTTCCGGGATTTTTCGGCTCAGTCAGTATAACATGCAGATTGTCGAATTTTTCAGTCATATTAAGATGTTTTCAGGTTGCCATTATAGTACAAATCCGGGCTGCGGGCAATCGCCTCCCGGCGCGAAGGTTTGTGGGAAAACTTGAATAATTATGGGATGAAGGCTACTATTACAGTGACGCTCAAGGCTGAAAGGGCGGAGAAACCGTCCCATTTGTCCGGGCAAAAAGGCCTCGCTTGCTTTTTGGGGCATTTTCCGGATTTATTGACACTGCTGAAGCGTACCGAATTAAGTCGAGGTTCTCGGGAGGTATTGTGGATACGGTCAAAGGAACCATATTGTGTGTGGATGATGAGCAGGTAAACCTGAAAGTTCTGAATGCGGTTCTGTCTCCCCGCGGGTACCAGGTAATCACCACACCCAATCCCGGTGAGGTTCAGGAGATAATTCGGGAGAATCCCGTCGATCTTCTTCTTCTGGATGTCATGATGCCGGAGATTGATGGGTACTCCCTGTGTCGCCAGATAAAGGAAAATCCACAAACCCGCCATATCCCCGTAGTTATGATCACGGTTCTCTCTTCCAAGGAGGATCGTATCCGCAGCATTGAAGCGGGAGCGGATGATTTTATCACCAAGCCTTTTGATCAGGAACTGGTGCTGGCCCGGGTTCGCATGTTGTTGAAGATGAAACGGCTGAATGATCGTTTGAATCATGGATACCTGAACATCACCCGCCTGACATCATTTGGTGAAGAGATGTTGAAGAATTTCAATCCGCGGACTTTTCGCTTTTATGATGGAATCAGCAGCGTGGTGAAACAGGTTCTCCGGCAATCCGGAGACATTCAGGACAAACCGTTGATTGTGATCGTCGGAACCAAGCGGTTACGACATTGGGAATGGTACCAGTTTGAATCCGCTTTTAATGAACTCTACAGAACCAAATTGAAATTCAAACTCCAGGAATGTCTCTCTCTGCCGGAAGAAAGGGATTCCAGGGTTGCGTTTTTCAATGAGGGCGGATCGGAAAGCACTGAATTGAAAGACCTGCTCCGCATGCTTGAATCGGAAAGCCTGTTAACGGTGAACAATGGCATCAGTTATCTGGGCAGCGACCTGTGCGTGTTCAGTTTGAATTATGGGCGTGATGTAACGGAGTATGATGCCGCTGTACTGAAAGGCCTGGTGATGCAGAGCCTGTTTCAGAAATCCCTTTCAGATCAGGTGATGGAAACGGAGAATGCCCTGGAGCATACGGTTCGGGCCCTGGTCCGCGCATCAGAGGCAAATGACGAAGACCTGGGGGGAAATCATGTGATCCGGGTCGGCGCATTCAGCGCGCTCCTGGCGGAGGACCTGGGGCTTTCCAGCGCATTTGTGCGGAATATCTGGCTTCAAGCCCAGATGCATGATGTGGGTATGGTTCGCGTCTCACAGGAAATCCTGAGAAAAAAAGGGGAATTAACGCCCGAGGACTGGGCCCAGGTACACAAGCACCCTGTTTTTGGAGCGGAGATCATCGGCACCCATACGCGTTTCAAAATGGCCAGAAACATCGCATTAACGCATCACGAGAAATGGGATGGCAGCGGGTATCCCCATGGATTGAAGGGCGAAAGAATTCCTGTGGAAGGCCGTATTGTCAGCCTTGCCGACACCTATGATTCCCTGCGGAGTTCCAGACGACTTCCGGAAATCCTGGACCACGATATGGTCATGAATTTGATTCTGAAAGGCAATGAGCGAACAAGTCCGGACCATTTTGATCCGCGTATTCTGAATTCGTTCAAGCGCACACAAGCACGTTTTGATTCGATATATCAGCAATTGCGCGAAAATTCTAATTCACCAACTCCATGAAAAAAGCAGGTTCTTCCATGAATGAGGCGCCATGAAAGAAAAATCGGATTCCGGCTTAACCCGTGTTCTCAATAATGAAGTCCGCAAACTCAAAGCCATAATTACTCTGATTATCTATGGCCTGCTGCTGCTGTTGCTGAAGACCATGTATGATACGCTGGTGAAAGTTCCCAGACCTTCCATTGTAGCCATTATCATTCTTCTTGCGTTCATGCTGGTGTTCAGTGTGATCATGTTCAACCGCTTCTCCAGTCGCGCCATTAAAAAAATAACGGAATATGCGGCAGCCATCCAGGAAGCCCGGATCTATGCGGAAAGAATTGTGGATTCCGTGCCCAATCCACTTCTTGTGCTGGATGCCGAGCTGTGTATTCGAACCGCGAATCCGGCTTTTCTTGAGCGCTTTGGTTATTCGAAGGAGGAGACCTCCGGGAAAAATCTGTTCGAGTTTGACGGGGAGCGTTGGAATCTCCCGGAGTTGCGTTCCCGGATGGCGAACACGGAGAAAGAACTCCAGGATTTTCACCAGTTGGAATTGGAATTCAGTGATATGCAGGCGGGGAACTGCCATCTGCTGGTGGGCGGAAGAAAGGTGGTGGTGGAGGGCGCAGATCTGTATCTGCTTTCTCTGGAAGATGTCACGCCTCGGAAAATGGCTGAGATCGCTTTGAAAGATCGCACCTTACAGCTGGAGGTGGTCAACAGGGCAAAATCTGAGTTCCTGGCCAACATGTCTCATGAACTCAGAACGCCTCTGAATGCGGTGATCGGTTTCTCGGAAGTGCTTAAGGATGGACTTGTGGATGGAGACCTTACCTCCAGGCAGAAGGAATATGTGTCTGATATATTCTCCAGCGGGAAACACCTTCTTTCGCTGATCAATGACATTCTCGATCTTTCCAAGATCGAATCGGGGAAAATGACACTGGACCTGGAGCCGGTGGATGTGTCCGGACTGTGCATCAGTACCGGAAGGGTCATCAAAGAAAAGGCGTCCATCCACGGCATTGAGCTCTCCTTTGACATTCAGGAAGCTCTGGACGCAATCTACCTGGATATCCGCAAATTCCGCCAGATCGCCTACAACCTCCTATCCAATGCGGTGAAATTCACGCCGGATCAAGGCCGGGTTAAACTTTCTGCGAAACGAGTCTCAGCGCAGGATATGTTTACCGCCTATCCGCAGGCCGCTCCTCGCTGGCAGGGAGAGCATTTTCTGGAGATCAAGGTGGAAGACACGGGAATCGGAATATCCGAAGAGGACCAGGCGCGTCTTTTTCAACCCTTTGAGCAGATCGATGGGTCTTTAAGCAGGAAGTATGAAGGAACCGGGTTGGGGCTTACCATGGTGAAGCGGTTGACGGAACTCCATGGGGGCTGGGTGACCATGTTCAGCCGAAAAGGAGAAGGAAGTACCTTTTCAGTTTTCCTTCCCTGGCGCCGGGAGAAGGCGGAGGCTGAAGAGAAAAAGAATCTCCATCCGGGAACAGGGCCGGAACCGGAAGCCTCGGAAAAATCATCAAATCTGCTGCTGGTTTCCCGTAGGTCCGCATTGAGGAACTCGATTACGCAGTGGGCGGAGCAATCGGGTGTCCGCCTGGAGTCATTGCCCAGTTATGGGAGAGCCTGGGAGTATCTCAATCAAAATACGCCGGACATGGTATTTCTCGATGCAGATTATCCGGGTCTGGACGGGATCCGGATGCTGATGCAGGTAAAAGGGCTGTCCAGGTTCACCGCCCTTCCGATGGTGCTGCTGGTGGATGTTCCGGAAGGGAATCAGGGCGCGATTCTGGCGCCATCCGCCATTTGTCTTTCTCCCTTGAATCCGGAGTCCCTGACCTCTCTTCTGCACGCATTGGGTCTGAACGCCCGGACTCCCTCGGATCCTCCACGTCGGGCCATGCTTGTGGAGGCGGATGGCTCAAGGGCTCAATCCTCCCTCACTGCTCTTTCCGGCATGGGGTGGATTGTGGATCACCGGGAAGGGGGACTTGCGGGAGTGGATGGGATGGTACAGAATGTACCGGATGTGTTGTTTGTCGGAGTAACACAACCCGATATCAGCGGATTTGAAATCCTTCAATTGCTTGCCGAACGGCCGGAAACCCGGTCCGTACCAACGGTTATGATTTTCAATCCTCAAACCGTGGAACAGGATCTGGAGCCGATGAGAAGAGGATTGTTTGCGATTCTGCGGAAGAGTGGAATCAATTCCGTGGAACTTCAGAAGGCCTTGAACCGGGTGAATATAAAAGAACTATCGTGAAAATACTGATTATTGACCCCAACCCCCTGGATCGTAAACTGGCACGGATGATTCTGGAGGCCGGGAATCACGAGGTGATGGCGGTCTCATCCCTTGAAGAGAGAGACGGGTTGACGGATGGCTGGAAGGCGGATATGGTGGTGACGGATGTGATCGTTAAAAGCAGCGAGGAGCGGATCGTTTTTCCCATACACCTGAAGGAGAATCCGGCATTCAGCGGAATTCCGGTTGTGGCCATGACCGCGCTTGCCATGAAAGGGGATCGGGAGCGGATTCTGTCCGCGGGGTATGATGGCTATATCGCAAAGCCGATTCGTTACCAGGAATTTTTGAGTCTTATTGAAGAGGTGGATCATATCTTCCGTACAAATGGGGGGGTGTAATTCCCGGTCCGGCAGGCCCGTTAGGATTTTTTCTTGTTGCGCATCGCCTTTTTGTTCTTTTTCCAGAATGACAGGCGTTCCTGAATCGTCCGTTCAAATCCCAATTTACCGGGAATGTAAAACAGGGATTCCCGGATCGAATCGGGCAGTGTGGTCATGGGCGTCGTTTTTTCATCATAATCGTGGGCATAGAGATATTCCCGGCCAGCTCCTTTTTGGGATGCCAGGAAGTGGGAAGGATTGATCAGTCGCAGGGGGACCGGTTCCCGGGGATATTTTTCCACGATTTTCTTCATGCGTTTTTCCGTCTGGTACAGGGCGTTGCTTTTGGGAGCGGAAGCCAGGTACACTGTGGCCATGGTCAGAAAGATGTCTCCCTCCGGTGAACCCAGTGTATCATATGCCTTGCGTGCATCCAGGCAGATTCTAAGGGCCTGCGGATCGGCCAGGCCGATGTCTTCTCCCGCGATACGGATCATTCGGCGCAGTAGAAAAAGCGGGTCCTCTCCCCCTGACACCATACGTGAAAGCCAGTACAGGGAAGCATCCATGTCCGAATTTCGCACACTTTTGTGGAAAGCGGAAATCAATTGATACCTGTCATCTCCGGTACGGTCATATCCTCTGGAGGATCGCTGGAGGATCGAGGCCAGGGCTTCCGCGGAGAACACCGCATCCGTTTCCGTCGAAACACGGGTAATCATTTCCAGGCCATTGAGCAACCTGCGCGCATCCCCGGCGGAATACCTGAGCAACAGGCTGTGCGCGCTA
>CAYVBC010000108.1:0-5973 GCA_964449545.1 uncultured Clostridia bacterium
CGTTTGGCAAAGGGGAATTGATCCGATCTGAAAAACAATCCCTGGTTGGCCAGGGAAAACCGGGAATATCCCAGACCATCGCTCCCTGCCGCCTGTCGGATCAATGTTTCAAAGGTAGAAAACCGCGCTCCGATCCCCATCAGGCTGGTGGCGGGTTTCCACACCGGCGTGGACTCGAAATTGATGTTGGCGATGATGGAGGATCGATCCGTGGTATCCACGTAGTATTTTGACCCCAGCAGGCCCGCTTCCTCACTGTTGCAGGCCAGGATCGTTGTGGAGTAATACAGAGAGGATTGAAAATCCTTGAGAATTTTCGCGGCCACCAGCATTGCGGCCACGGCGCTGCCGTTGTCAATCGCCCCGTTGAAGATTCCGTCACCCTTCTGATCCGTTTTCCCCAGGTGGTCGATGTGCGCGCTGAGTACGATCCGCTGCGATGACTTGCCCGGAATCTGAGCCACCACATTGTGGTTGCGGATATCCCTGTAGCGGTTCTCTCCGCAAATCCGGATGCTGAAGCCCAGATCCACGGGAGTAAATTTTCTGGAGAGTGATTTCCCGTACAAGGTCTTCAACCGCATTCCATTCTTCTCCAGTAGTTTGCGCAGGCTCTTTTCCCGGATCCATCCCCTGAAGGCCAGGTGGTTTTTGATCTCCGCCGGAATGAAAAACTCCCCGTTGGTCCAGGAGTTCCTGACCACGTCCCAATCATATCCGGCGGTTTCATCCGTATGGATCAGGAGGATGGCCCGGGCACCACGGCGGATCGCTTCCTCAATATGGCAGGTCCAGCGGCCGTAATAGGTCAGCACTTTGCCTTCAAAGATCTCCGGATGAAAGAATCCGGGATCGTTGACCCGGGTGATCAGGATCTTTCCGGACAGATCCACATCCTTGAAATCATCCCAGTTCCACGCTTCCGCCCGAATCCCGAATCCGACGAAAACGGCCTGGCCCGACAGGGTGAAATTCTCCTCCTCACGCGTGCATGTACCCACCAGGTCATCGATGTAGCGCAATGTGACATCACCGGCGGTCAGGCGGATCCCCGAAGTGGTGAATTTTTTCAGGGTGAAGGGCTGCAGATAGCGACCGTTGAAACCGGGATCCAGGTTCATGAGCTTGAACAGGCTCTGCACATAAATCTCCGCCAGTTCTCCCCCCCGGCTGCCCGGGGCCCGGCCCTCCAGCAGGTCATGACCCAGGAACTCCACCACTCCCTGCATTTCGGACCGGGAGATATTCTGTAGCCGTTGCTCAAAGGGGTCGTCTTGAGCAGTCAGGCAACCATTGGCAAACCACAGGGCGATAAACAACAATAGAGGTAGAATCCATTTTCCCATTGTCCTCCTCCTGATTGCAGTTGTATCACCGCTGGAAATTTTTAGCGAATATCCAGCCTTCACAAAACCGGACCCGAAAATACGCGGCGGAACTTCACCAGGTCCGCCGGGCAAAGCTTACTTTTCTATTTTGTGGAACTTGCCTTTAATTTCGTTATTGGCGCCCTGCCTTAAATCCATCGCATAGACATCCCCATGCACCACGTTATCCATCCCCATTCTGACAACACCCCCCTTGCACTGAATGTCACCCGTGATGGTGTTTCCCTTGGCCATGGTGAAATTGCCCAGAAGAACCGTGACATTCTTGCCAAGGTTCAGGTCGTTCTTGATAAAGATATTCCCTTTTTTAATGGTCACGGATCCCACAATATTCACTTCAGAAGCGATGAACAGGTCCCCCTCTTCAATAAAAATATTGCCCGCCAATTGGGCACCACTCTGGACACGGACATTGCCCTTGACCATATGAATATCCCCATTGACCTTGGAATCGGCTTTGATCACCTGCTCATTCACGCCCGAAAGCATCAGCACCGGCACAGAAAACAACAGCATCGCCATCAATCGTTTTTTCATTTCACCCTCCATGGTATAGCCTTTTTCAATTCCCGAAAGGAACCACCCTTGCGGTGGAACCGAATAAGAATATGGTTTTATGTATCACAACCCGTTTTTTTACTCAAATTTGCATGAAAACGGAATGATGAGAAACAGGAACGTGCGGCTTAGGCCCAAAAGTTGAAAAGAAAAACTTTGCAGTGCATCGGGTACCTGTCCCCTTTTTCTTCTACTGCCCCCTGACACCTTATACCTGGCACCTTCCACCTTCCTCCTTTTTTTTTACTCTGCCGTCATACTTTACATTACCCTGCCCGCATGATAAAGTTAAAAACTGGCCTTGAAGTTTCAACCTTTTTCAAAATCCGGTTTTTTCTGGAGCGAAATAATGATAAAACAAACAAAATGGGATACGGCCACACAGAGAATTGGCCGCATTGAGAAACCGTCACCTCCAGAAAGCAAGGCCGGACTCACCGGCGCAGCCATTCTGTCCACTCTGGGGCTGCTGGCCCTATTCGGCCTGATGGCCCATACACTGGAAGCGTATGACAATGTCTACTCGCACAAGGATATCAATAAATCCTCCATAGAAAAATTCGCCCGGGATGTTTCTTTTGATATTTTTGGTAAACAATTCAAACCATTCAGAAAGTACGATTTTCTGAAAACCACATATAAGATGGAAGGATACGCGATCAAAGAGTCGGGAACCTTCAAGGTTGAAGAGAAACTTCTGGAAATGCCGAATCGGCGGAATTACCAGATATGGATTAAATGGGGGGGCTATTCGGCGGATGAGCCGGAGCTTTATTCATCCTTAAGGCATTTTTATGATCCGCTGAAATTACAGCGGGATCGGACGACCGGAAAAAAAGTGACCTATTTGACCGATCATGTCCATGCCCTGTTGGATCAGGTCAACCAGCACGCAAATAAGGGCATCTACACTTGGTGGCATAAGAAGGCCTCCACCCCTCTCGTGGTAGACCCGAGAATGGATGCCCGCGAATGGGCACTCACCGGCCCGGCACGCAGGGGATATCCTGAAAACAAGTACTCTCTGCGCAAGGGTGTGGAGTACATGCGCAAGGCATGGGCCGAAAAAAACACCAAGCAAAAAGAACGGCTTTTTGCCGCGGCCTGGCGGTCCTGCGGGGAGACCATGCACCTGCTTTCCGATATGACCGTGCCGGCTCATGTTCGCAATGACGCACATCCTGCTGCAACCGTTTTTTCCGGACTCCGCTATGACCCCTATGAACATTTCGTTGCCAAAAATCATAAAAAAATCGCGACCTGGGCCAGACGAAAAGCGGACCCGAAGATTGCCGGAAAAATTGATGCCAGTAAAGATATGGCCTCCCTGTTTCATGTGGTGGCCCTGTATACCAATGAAAACTTCTTCTCAGCCGATACCCTCACCGGAAAAAAGGAGAATGGGGAAATGGTACACAGTGCAAACGGCATGGTGGATTATCCCAGTCCCAGCCTGGATAGATGCGACCTGGACCTGGAGCGATTTTACATAGACCGCAAAACAAAAATTCATGTGGCGCATGCGGACTGGGCGGACAACACCTGGTGGAATGTTCGGAATTACCTGAGGCAGAAATTACTTCCCGGTATGTCAAATAATTTCAATGCAGCCTATTCCTATGAAGATGTCATTATGGATCAGGCAAAATTATTGATTCCCGTCGCCGTCAGAGCGAACATCAAGTTGCTCTCGATGTTTATTCCCCAGTTGACCGTGAAGCTGAAAGGCTGGAACGAAAAAAACAGAGAGCTCAGCGGTTCCATCACCCATATTCTTTCCGGTGTACCAGGGAAAAATCCTACGGTTTACGCGGATCCGAGTCTGTATCCGGCACAAAGGCCATTTTCCTTCAATTCGGGTAACGGCAGGGGCAAATCCTGGTCCCAACTGGTGGTGAATGGCAAAAGCTATTCCGAAAATCGGGGCCACTATGCGCTCACAATTACTGACAACCATGTGAAAATATCATTGGGGGAAAAAATTAAGCTGAAAAGAAATGGTGAAAACACTGCCCAGCTGAACCTCTTTTTCGGCGGGTTCTGGGTCCGATCAAAAGAGTTTACGTTCAACCTGAATGACTCCATGAGGCCGCCAATCGCTTCCCCTTCAGACACTGAGTTCAAAGACCGCTTGACGGTTTCCCTGAGCAGTCCGGACGGCGGGTTTGTGGTTTATCGCGTCAACGGCGGACCATTAACCATTTATTCGGCACCGCTAGTCCTGACAGAGACAAGCGAAATTAAAGCGTACGCGGATAAAGACCCCCATGACAAAAACGCCCTGTCTTCTGAATCCGTGTTTTTCAATTATAAAAAAGTAAATGCCCGTAAAAAATCAGGGCGCTGGGTTCTGTACAAATCTTCACTCATAGACGGAGTTTCTTTTTACAAGCATGAATGCTATACGGCAACGGGTTCGGCCGGCAAAGGTTCCTGGCAGGTTGCGAAAAGTGCTTCCACCTGCAGTAGTAATGCTTCAGCTCGCTCCGGTTCAGGCACCTATTCCGTGCCTCCCGCGGAACTGATTCCCGGGGAAAGTGTGAAACTGAAGGTCACGGTCAGTGGCACGTCCGGTTTTGGCACGACCATGAAAGTAATATTCTATGGGAGATCGAAAGGGTTGAAATTTGATTCCCATGGGAGCGGCAGCTTTTCTCCGAATTGGAGTCGGTCCGTAGTCAGAAAATATACCTCTCAAAGAAGCAGTTATCCTTCTGAAGCGGATTTCAAAATCCCGGAAAATTTAAACAAAAACGGCGTGATAATGATTGAGGCCAGTGGCGGTGGTGGAAATTTCGAACTATCGGAAACGTATGTTTTTCTGTACCAGTGGAAGGAATAGCCTGCCGGGCAGCCAGTGATTCAACCAATTGCTTTTCATGGGAGTGAATTTCAATGCTGAAATGGAAAAATGATGTTCGCCTCGTTACCAGCCGTTTTTTTATCTACGATGTGATGCGCGTGTCTTTTTTATCCTATATCCT
Source organism: uncultured Clostridia bacterium (assembly GCA_964449545.1). GTDB lineage: Bacteria > Acidobacteriota > Aminicenantia > UBA2199 > UBA2199 > UBA876. The sequence goes on from CAYVBC010000108.1 coordinate 4,931, forward strand.
GATGAACCTGGTGCTGTTTATCACCGCATTGATCGTGGATGGCCTTAAATCCTATGATATCAACTTTTTGCTTTTTACCGGCATTACCGTTGCGGGCCTGGCCGTAGCCATTCTCCTGGTCGCCATTCTGTTTTTCGGCAACAAAATCCCCTATGAATTTTCGGTAAACGATCAGGCCGCCGGCATGAATATGCTGAGCCGCAAAGCAAAGGTGGCCAATCGAATGTCTTTCTTCCTGGGCCTGTTCTCGGGGAAACCCGGCCTGGCCGGGGCGGGGGCCATTGCCACATCACGTGAATACACTGGAATCAGATGGAAAGACACCTTCAGCGCAAAGTATTATCCCCATGCCGGAATCATCACCTTGATGAACAATTGGCGCGCCGTGATCCGCTTGCATTGCACTGAAGACAACTACGCGGAAGTTTCCGGTTTTGTGAAAGCTCGGATTGCGGAATCCAATGCCCTGCGGGCAAAAAAAGCGGCGAAGCGGGGCAAAGAGGAGAAAATATCGCTTCTCAGGGATTTCCCCCCCGCAAAAGCGCGTTCTCTCATCCTCGTGACCCTGGCCGCGTTTTTCCTGCTGATTTCACCATTGAAAGTACCTGGATGGATGGTTTTGACAATCTGGATCAGCGGCATCTGGATGATCCAGGGTCCGTCGCCTCGGACTTTCTCTGCCCTAATCACGATTTTTGGATTCATGGCCGCGCTGACACTGCAAATTCAGGCCGGGCTCAAAACGCGCAATGTCTTTGACAACCTGAAAAATCACCCCGAATACAGGCCTACCCATGCCGAATATTCCGTATTCAGCGGCTTCGATACCGCGGATTGGGTCCTGTTTATCCTGATGACCGTTTTTGCCGCCACAGCAGTATTCATGGCCGTTCAACGCCTGCGCAAAAAACCATCCAACGAGACAAACGCCGGCGGAAGCGCTCACCATCAGATCCGTCCCTGAGCCCTGCCTGTCCGGAGACTTGTCCGGCGTCTTGTCCGGCGTCTTGTCCGGCGTCTTGTCCGGCGTAGCTTAAGCGAAG
>CAYVBC010000109.1:0-5940 GCA_964449545.1 uncultured Clostridia bacterium
TTTCAAGTATGAAAAGTCCGGAAAAAGGATCATTCAGAAGATCAATATGGCCGTCCAGATCTGCAAATTCGATGTTGGGCCTGCTGAGAGCAAAGTGAAGACCCGCGGATATTCCCAGTGAGCATTCATCCAGGCATCCGACCATTACTTCCATCCCCGCCGCCTTTGCCACGGAATTGATATGAGAAGACTCAAGGATGCCTCCCAGCTTCATCAGTTTGATATTCACCATATCGATCATATGGTTACTGACCAGCCTGAACGCATCTTTTAACGTTCGGATACTCTCGTCAGCCATAACCGGTACGTCCACATTTCTGGTAACATCCCCCATTTTTTCATCTTTTGTCTGGCTGGTGGGTTGTTCAAAAATATCGATTACCGCAGTTTTTGTTTTTTTGATGAATTCCACCGAATCATCGAAAGAGTACCCCTGGTTGGCATCGAAGCGGAGGGAGAAATCCATGCCATACCGCTCTCTGATTTTCAGCACTTTTTCAATATCATCCGAGAGATTTACCCCTCCCTTGATCTTTATGATTCTAAATCCGTCGGTCAGATATTTTGCCGCTTTCTCAAGGGTCTCATTGATGGTCATGATGCCGATGGTTATACTGGTAGCGATGGAATCCCTGAAACCGCCAAGCATTTTATAGAGGGGAATACCCGCTTTTTTCGCAAGAATATCGTAGAGGGCCATATCCGTCATTGCCATCGAGGACCTGGCTCCCGGGAGATTCTCCTTTAACTGCATGTTGACCCTTGCGATTTGAAACGGTGATTCCCCGGTAAGCATATCACTGATCACATTCCGGATATTGTCAATGACGTTTTCCGGTGATTCTCCTGTAATCAGCGGATCCGGCGCCGCGCATCCCCAACCGATAATACCTGTATCCGTCACAATCTTCAGAATGATATTTGTGGCATGGTTCACTGTTTCATATGCAATGGTGTATGGTTCTCGAAGCGGCATATCCAGTCTGAAGAACTCAATTTTTTTTATGATCATGTCAATACCGGTTCTGATACAATTCATCAGACGGGGTGTTCTTGATGGTTTCAACAAATGCCGTCATTTTCTGGATCATCACCGACCACATTTTTTCCCCTTTCGCCGCGGTCGCCTTGGTTGCGTTGCCCATCACGCCTGACTTTGACAGATATTTGGTCCGGACATACCAGCTCACAAGCCGGTCTGAATCAAAATCAAGAAATACATTATTCAGATCCAGGGTGCCGTCTACCGCTTTATCCATATCAACGATATCCGGCCGGATCGCAAGCGTGGTACTGGTTTCAATTTCTCCTCCGTGTATGTCATTTTCAGTTTCGGCCAGTTTGTAAATATCCACATCGCTGGTTTCTCCGGTTTCCACACATACAAATATCTTCGCATCCCTGTTGATCATCTGTGCCGCATATTTGAGTGTGGGCGCATTGTCGCCATGACCATTGAGTATGACTATTTTCTTGATACCGTTGTGGGCCAGGCTCATCCCTATGTCGTAGATCAACGCCGACAGGGCGTTGTTCGTCACACAAATCGTTCCTTTAAAATCACTGTGATGATAGGATACCCCGTAGGGGATCGGAGGCAGTACAAAGGGTTGCGGCGGTTTACAATTCTCGGCGACTTTTTTTGCCAGATAGAAGGCATCAAAATAGTCAACGTCCAGGGGGAGATGGGGGCCGTGTTGCTCTACCGCTCCGCAAGGCAGAATCGCTGTGTCAACCGTCTTCAGTCTCTCGGCAATCTCAGGCCATTTCAGGGTATCCCACATATATTCAGGATATTTCTTGCTGTTTTTCATTATTCACCTACCTTATCTTCATATTGATCAAGGAATTTTTCATCCAGCAAAAACGGCACCCATTGCTCTCCCCACCGACGGACCGCTCCATCCGCATGGCGCAGGAGAATATCGAAGAGAGGTTTTCTGATGTATTTCGGGATATCTTCAAGAGTACTCCTGTCTTGATCAAATCTGAGTTTCAGGATTTCCGGGTATTCTTTCCCCATCTGTACAACATGTTGCGTTTTTTCAATGATTCCTTTCTTTATGAGCAGATAGTACAGGTGGGAAGCATCGCTCCGGATCTGTTTGACGGACTGTTCCGCTAGAGACCTGAGCCCGTATTTCACCTGTTCCTGCGAATATCCGCACCTCGAGGGATCTTCATCCAGCGCGGTAATCATTCCGATAATTCGACGGCATTTTTCACATTTTCCGCAGGGATAGATCCGTCCTTCTTCGCTTCTGGCGGCATGGCATGAAACCTGGTGCCGTTGAAGCGTCGGGAAACCTTTTAGAAGGGTTCTCATGATCAATAATTCGGACATGCTTCTCAACAGTGAGAATTGGTTGATCGTCCACCCTTTAGTGTGGAAGTAGCGGGTCATCATATTATCAAAGAACCTGCTCTGGTCATACAAGCCGTTGAAGTGCGTGATTCCACTTCTTTCACCCGTGACCGTTGTATCATACTCATCACCGATCAGAATATTCCCGATACCGTTTTTCAGAACAACGGGAAGGACGCCAAATAGGAATACCGGTACCGTCCAGAGTCGCAACGGATAAATGTCGGATCTCACTTTCGCGTAGTCCTCTCTGATAAACGGGAAATGGCGCAGAAAAAAATTGAAAACCCTGTCACTGTTGCTCCACGGTTTTCTCGTATTCGGTTCGGTTTCCTTCATGTACCTGAACGCATTGACCGCAGTAAACCAATGCCTGCCCGCTTCGTTGATAAACACCGGATATGGCGTTCCGATCTCTTTGATGATCCCGTACGTTAAAAGGCTGTCCTTACCACCGCTGCTGAGAATCGCATACTTGTTTCGATCAAATGCGGTTTGTTCTCCGCCTCCCCCCGTCTCCCTTCCTGTATCGTCGCTGAATATGATCCTGGCCGCGGTATAGTGGTCTCTTTTCTTTATCTGAAGGCTGTCAAAGGGAGGTATGAGAAATTCATTCTTTATCAGTAATTTATTGGTGATGATCTCTCTCGCGGTGTTTTCAATCATTCGCAGAATAAACCCGCGGTCTTCGGCATCATAGGAGCCGTTGAATTCAATGGTTTCAAAAAAAAGTCCATAGTTGATGGCTACCTGAGCGCTCATCATGGATGCAAGATTGATATCCCCCGGATTGTTTTTGTCAAAATATTTTTCTTCATACGAATAAATGAGTTCAATGGAACTCTCTTCTCCGGAAAATTTCTGTATCCGGTATTCCGCCTTTATTTTCTTCGCTTCAATGCGGATGTTTCCCACACTGAGTTTTTTGAGGGTAATAAAAGAGTCCAGTGAGATCATTTGAGTTTTCCCTTGATCAGAGAAACCAGTTCTGCGGAACCATACTCCAGCACGTCAAAAACGGGAATCCCCGTTTCATTGGCGATTTTCTTACATTCAGGCAATATTTCACTTTTTTTCATTAATTCATGGTTCAGGGTAATGGCCATCACCTCTTTTCCGGAAATGAGATGAATCGCTTCAATCTGTTTGCGGAGGGGATGAAGCGGATATCCGGGGAAGCCGTCATATTCCATCCGCCTGGGAGCATGCTGCAGGATGACATAGTCAGGTCTACCGGCGGCCAGGATCTCATATCCTCCCGGATAAGCCGGGTTCATCAGGCTCCCTTGTCCTTCGATCATGATCAGATCGGGAGACTCATTGATCCACGCTTCATGAACGGCATGTTCAATCTCCCCTGATACAAAATCATTAATACAGCTGTCCAGAATCATTGAATACTTGGCCCCCTGCATCCAGGCGGTTTGCCCGGTACCGATCATTTCCGCTTTCAGCCCCGATCCACGGAACTCGTGTACAACGATCCAGGCTGTTGTCCGCTTGCCCACCGCGGAATCAGTCCCGAGAACAGCAATTTTAAGGCAATCCACTTTTTCGATTTTGCCGGAAAAAAAGTGAAGGTTCTCTCTCTCAGGGGTTCTCCTGACATCTCTGATCCGGCACCCGTACCTGCGGGCCATCGCCGCAATGCTTTCGTCTCGATATAAAAATTCATGCAAACCACTGTCCACGTTCAATCCCGCTTTCAATGCTTTTTTTACGACAACCCTGGCGGATTCGGGAAGCCCGCCTCCGTCTGTCGCCACCCCGAGCACAAAGGTTCCCTGCGCCTTTTTCAAACCGGCTCCCCGGAGCGCGTCTTCCAGATCTTTGTATATCCATATCCCGGAGTCTCTGCCGTCAAGCACCATCCCCGCATCCTGCCCCGCATGAACATGGTCGATCACCCCGGTGATTTCATACCTTTCGGTAAACCTGACCAGACCGTGCGCGGTCTTTCCGTAAGTGGTATTGAAAACACCGTCGGCATAAACAATGGCTTTTCCGTCTATCGTTGGTTTCAATGCTAGTACCTCCCCGTGAGAATGGCGACATATCTGTCATTGACAAATTCTTCCTTCTCGTGGATTTCAAGCATGGCGATTAATCCGGCTGTGGATGCCGGAAGTATTCTATACCCCTCTTTTTTATGCAGAAATGTGCTCATCTCCCGCATTTTTTTGTCACTGATATGATGCGCCTGACCGCCTGAATGGGTGAGCGCGTAAAGGGCTTCATCACCGTCAAAACTATGCCAGTTGATCAGGGGCTCATTGACTGAGGTCTCTTTCAGCTGCGAGGGATCAATATCCCGGCAGGAATCCAGCCCTTTTCTGAAAGAAGAAATGATCGGATTTTTATGGGCTGAAGATCCGGCGATGAAAATAGGGATTCTTGAGGTTTTTCCCCGCTTGAATAATGTGACAAAACCACGATAAACACCGGCAAGCAGTGTCCCGTTGGAAACCGGCGCCGCGATACATTTCGGCGCATCCCGTAGCTCTTCATAGATTTCACTGGCGATCACAGAGTATGCATTGATCTGAAGCGCTGTATTCATCCCTCCGGGGTTTGCGTCGTACCACTCATTTTCAGCGGCCCGTCTTCCGGATACCCGCACCGTATCCTCATAGGAACCCGGAAGCCGGATGATCTCCGTATTGAATGCTTCCATCTCCCTGATTCTGTCCGTGTGATAGGATTCAGGAATAAAGATCACACACCTCATCCCGGCCAGATAAGCGGCAAACGCAACCGCCACTCCATAATTCCCGCATGTTGCGAGGGATATCACATCAAAATTTCTGCGAAGCGCATCCTGGACCTGGGAAAACGCAATCCGGTCCTTTTGGGTGCCGGATGGATTTTCGCCCTCATATTTGATATATAATTGCCTCAGGTTCATCGCCCTTTCAAGGTTTCTGGCCCGGTTCAAAGAGGTGTCTCCCACTTCCAGACTGATGATATCTTCAAATGATTCCACCCGGTCCACCAGCGACAACTCTTTATTCTTGACGAGATCACTCAGTGCCTGGACCTCTTTTGTGACCCGGATCTCGGCGGATTTCACCCCATTCAACAGATTCATCTTTTTAACATCCTCCCTAATGGTTCTTTTGAGCGGCTGTATTATATGAGAAACCATAATAAAAGCAATGTTTTTTAGTAAAAAATTTCATTATTATCATTCGGTCTGATTGAGGGAAAAGGGCCGTTGGGTGAAACCATCTTCGACATTATTTCCCGGTTCTGATGATGAGTATGGTGCTGATGCTGGAGAAAAGTCCGCAGTCGCTGAAACAGGTTCCATTGGGGGGGGACGGCAATTCCCGTCGGGCGGTATGGGGTTGACATAGCGGGAATCACAAATATCACAAATTAAATTGACATGGTGCCGGGGAAAGATTACTATTAAATGGGTGGGTTTTGTGAAAAATAAACAAAATGGAATTAAAGCGGGTATACCATGAAAAAAAATAACCCCAATTCTCCCCCGGATCAGATGAAACAACTGGCTGATGCCGGCTGGCTGTTGCAAAGCATGATGAATGCCTTTGTTTTGTTCGAATCCGTAT
>CAYVBC010000110.1:0-5893 GCA_964449545.1 uncultured Clostridia bacterium
TGACATATATTCAGGAATCGAGGGCCTATCAATTGTCCGGTGGAGAAAAACGCCGACTGGAGATCGCCCGTTCCATGATCATGAACCCCAGTTTTCTTTTCCTGGACGAACCGTTTACGGGGATTGACCCCATCACCATACTGGATATTCAGAAAACCATACTCAAGTTAAAAAATCGCGGCATCGGAATCATCATCACGGACCACAACGTTAAAGACACATTCAACATTACCGATCGCGTGTTTGTCATCCATAAAGGCGAAGTGCTGAGTTCAGGACGCCCGTCCGAGGTGGTTCGCGAACCGCGCACCCGGGAACTTTTTCTGGGAAACGAGTTTGAATGGGGCGCCGGGGAAAGTGACGACCCCCGGGAAAGTCCCCTGTTCAAGGACAAATCCTGAGATTGGGAACAACCCGGCAACGCGTCCACCCCACACGCGCCGCCGGAACCGTTCCATGACCCGGTTTATTCTCCGGAATCAATAAAGCGCGCAGCCATCTCCTCGGGAGTGTACGGGATCCGCGGCAAATCTGCTGATGGTCCGGGCGTAACCACAATACGCAGAAATACCGGACCTTCCCTGTCCGGCCAATCATCCAGCTCCTTTTTCAACCCGTCCTCATTGTCCACGCTACAGGCGTACCCGTACCCGGAGGCACGGGAGATGGTCTCCAGGTCAAATTGGGACGAAAAGGTTGGCTGCCTTCCGGTGGTGGCATACTCGCCGTTATCCACCACCAGGTGCAGAAGGTTTTTTACATGGGTCCCGCCGGCCAGCAACAGGCCGCCCAGCCCCATGATCAGGTTCCCGTCTCCATCAAGGACCACCACCCGGATATCCGGGCGCTGCAGTGCAAGCCCCACACCCACACTGGCCGCCAATCCCATGGACCCCACCAGGAAGAAATGGCGTGGATTATCCACACGGGAAAACAACTCACGTCCCATGGCGCCATTGGCAATGATCACCCGATCCGTTTCTCTCAATCCCGAAGCGATAGCAGCCACTGCCTGCGCCCGCGTCATTTCAGCGCCCCTCGCCGGATCAGCAGCGCTACGGGGCCACGTTCGCTCCGGACCTCTTCCGCCAGTTTCCGAACCGTCTCCCGTCCCTCCTCATTTTTCCATACTCTCCATGGAATACCGAAAGTATCCAGCAATTCCGGTGTATGCTCCCCCATGATCCGATGCTCTTCCCATCCCGGGTCATCCGGGCCTCGCCATGACAGGAGAATAAGGAGAGGAATCCGGTAAATCATGTGCAGGGAAGCAAAGGCTTCAAGCGAATATCCCAGCCCTGAATTCTGCATATACAATACGGGTAACCGTCCCCCCAGCCAGGCACCGGCCGCCAGTCCCACAGCCAGATCTTCACGTGGGGCGGGAAGATGAACTGCCCGCGCCTCTTGATTCAACCGGTTCAGAAAGGGAGTCAGAAATGAACAGGGCACTCCGGTAAAAAAATCAAATCCCGCGTCCCGCAGCCAATGCAATAAATGGTTAGATCCCATGATCCTATTGTATACAGAGTGGATGAGAGGTCAAAACGTCCCATCTCAATGGGTTCATAAAAGCCATTCCACAACGGGGTACCACAAAACCAGCGTAGCAATCGCCAGAATGGTGGTTCCGGCAATCACCGTATCAAGCATTTCCTTTTCCGTTTCAAAATAAAGGGTGAAAAATGGAGACATGGCCGCGGTGGGCATGACCGCCTCCATGAGAATGACCCTGGCTGTAAACGCGTCCACGGGCAGCAAAAAAGATATCAGCTTCCAGGTGACCAGTCCCAAGGCGAAGCCCAGTATCAGACGATGAATGGCCGCGAGGCCAAGCATTTTCCATTGACCGGGCTTCATTTTGAACGAAAGCCCAAGACCCACGGTAAAGAGGATCAGCGGTACGGCCATGGACGCGAATCCCCGGATCACTTCCGCCAGGGGGCCCGGTACGCCAACCCCTCCCAGGTTGAGCACCACACCCAGGGCTGCGGCAAGAACAGGCGCGGCGGCGTTGACCACAACCATCCGCCACATTGCGCCGATTCCCGGTTTATTACAGTTATTCATTCCAAGAAGAGCGACAAAGCCAACAGTCAGAAACACCGGCCAGAAAGGAATCGAAAAGAACACGGAACGAGTAAAGGCCTCGGGCCCATAGAAGGAATGCATGACCCCCCACCCGAGAAAACCGTAATTCCCCATGAATACCGCAATGAAATAGGCATTCTTCAGCTTGCGATCATTGAAGAAAAGTCGCGCGGCAGCGACACCCGTGATGGTGTACAACAGGGTCAGCACAACGAAAGCCGCGGCCGCGGGGAAAAACTGCGGCAGGCTGTCCACCTTCGCGTCATACAGATTTTGAAACACCAGCAGAGGCATACACACCCGTACCACGAAGGTCCGCAGCACCTCGCTCCCATTTTCAGGAACCAGCCGAAACAGGCGGCTCAGCAGCCCCAGGGCCATGGGCAGGACCAGCTTGAGCATCAGAAGAATAATGTCACTCCACATGAGTTGCCTCCCATTCTAGACCATCCCACCGCAACCCGCAACAGCCATCGTTCTGAATCCGGTGGCCGCGGGTGTACGCACGGACCCCGATTCTCATGAACGGGAACCACCGAAGCCTGGAATTCGTTCTGAGAGTGACAATGAATTCACCAGTGAATTTGCATGCTTGTTTCGTGTCCAGTAAAATACCCGTGAGTACACCGCCGGCTGCCGAAGGTGTGCGCCCCGCAATTTCGGAGATGAGTTCATAACATCAGAGGAGCAACCATGAAACAACTCAGAACTTTTATTGCCGTCCTTGTTATTGTATTTATCGCTCTCCCTGTTCTGTTCGGTATGACCTGGGCCGTGGGGCTCACCCAGGCCGTGATCTCTCCTGACTTCATTTCAGAAATGCCCAAAGAGATCATCGCGGAAACCCGGAGTATCGTGGACGAGCTGGTCAGGCTGGGCAAAACCGATGACCGTTCCCTTGACCCGGAAAGCCGGGCATGGCTGAAAGCCATGGCAAGCCTTGAAAAAACACCCAGCCAGATTCTGGACGAATCCGGGGTCACGCAATGGCTGGAGACGGAGCTGGATGGTTCATTGAAGCAAATCAGCGCCATTCTGCGAGGAGACGCGCCGGCAGCTCCCGTGCAATTGAACATGGTTCCCCTCAAGCAGGCGCTGCTGAGTCCCGCCATGAACGGCTGGGTTCAGGGCGTTCTGTCAAACCTGCCTGAATGTGATGAAAACGGCAATGCCGAATGGCGCAGGTTCATGGAGTCTTCCTACGCCCGTGATCACCTGCCGCCCTGCCGCCCCGATGTGGCAATCACCGAAGAGGTGGTTCGCTTCACACTGAACCGCGCCGTGGAAGACATTCCCGACCAGGTAGAGATGATGAATGACATTGAAATCCGCCCACAGGGCATGGATCTCGCGCGCACAATGTCTTCGGTCACATTTATCATGTTTCTGATCCCCGCAATTTTTATCCTGCTGGCTTCACTTCTGGCCGCCGGCTCAAAAAGCACTTTCTTCCGTTGGGCCGGAATCACAACCATGATCGGCGGCGGCCTTGCCCTGCTTTCCGCAATGGCCGCGCAAAACGTCGTCTCCTGGGGGTCATGGTTCCCCCATCTGGATTTCGGCAGTCGCTATACGCCCGTTGAAGTCATGCTGGTGGACCGTCTGGGCGGGCTCTGGTCCGTGGTGGGCAGTCACCTCATCACGCCGGTCATCGAAGTCGCCGGAGGCGTGTGCGTGGTGGGGCTGATTCTCTTTGCGTTGTCCTACGCGTTTCACACCGGCCCTCAATCACAGGCACCATCTCGGCCCGCCGCATCAACCGCCACTCCTGAATCGGAAGAAAGCAAGAGTTCTACATGACAATATTGCTCGCCCTGGGAATCTCTCTGGGAATCAACACCCTGGGATTCGTCCTGGGGTTCGTTGGCCGGACGGATCGATATACCGACATCAGCTACAGCTTGAGTTTTATCATCATCGCTGTTGCGGGAATCATCCTGACGCCCGCCCCGGGGTGGCACGCCATGCTCCTGGTGGCCATGGTGGTTATCTGGGGCGGGCGTCTGGGCCTCTATCTTCTGATTCGGATTGTCCGAACCGGCAAAGACGCACGATTCGATGGGAGGCGGGAAAGTTTTGCCCGGTTCTCTCGTTTCTGGATACTGCAGGCGCTCAGTGTCTGGATTATCATTTTACCGGTCACACTGACACTGGGGGCTCCGCCACTGCAGCGAATTCCATTCTGGGCACAACTGGGACCGCTGCTGTGGCTGACCGGCCTGGCGATGGAAACAACCAGTGACTATCAGAAATTTCGATTCCGTAATCGCCCGGAAAACCGGGAATCATTTATCCGGTCCGGACTCTGGAAGTATTCAAGGCATCCGAACTATTTCGGTGAGATCCTCGTCTGGTGGAGTATCTGGTTAACCGCTCTGCCCGGTTTTCACGGCATGAATCACCTGGGAATCATTGGACCGTTGTTTATCACCATCCTGATCCTTTTTGTCAGCGGCGTGCCGATTCTGGAAAAAAAGAGCAACGAGAAATATGGTCACGATCCCTCATGGAAACAGTATGTGGCGAAAACGAACCGGATTGTTCCCTGGTTTCCCCGCAGGAATGAGGAAAACGGCGATTCAAACGCCGGTTCTCAGGGCCAGCTGAAAAAATCCGGGGTCGTTCCCCTGAAAAAGACGCTGAAAAAATGAGTCGTAATCCCGACTTTCCAGGATTCGCGGCGGAAACTCTCCAACTGAAAAGCCGCACTCTTCAGCTTGCGCCTTCACTTCATTAAAATAATCTTCCTGATCCGTCTTAAACCAGAAAACCCCGCCCGCCTCCAGGCGGGAAGCCACCTGCTCCAGGAAATCCCGATTCACAAATCGGTGTTTTCTGTGGCGACGGCGAGGCCAGGGGTCCGGAAAAAACACACTCACGCCGGCCAGGCCGTGCACCGGAAGAGAGTCCAGAAAAACAGCCGCATCGCATAAGGCGATCCGGGCATTCTCCAGGCCCGCCTGCCGGATTCGACGGACGCTTTTCACCACTCGTTTATAACGGATGTCCACGCCCAGGAAATTCAGATCCCGGTTCAGGCCGGCCATTTCAGCAATTGTTTCCCCAAAATAGCATCCGATATCGGCCCAGATTCGACGATGGGGATCTGGAAATATTTCAGGAAATTTTGCCTTGATTTCCACGGAAGTAAACAGGAACTCCCGCATCTCCACGGATTCTTTTACATAAGGATTGGTTTCCTTCAACGGTACCGGTTGCCCGTTCCGCATGCGGATTAATAACTCTCCGGACCGGTTACATCGACCCATCAAGCGCGGAGACCTGGGTTCCATTACCGTTCAGATCGTGGAATTCGTTGAAAGTACCCCTTGATCACTCCCAGAATCCAGCTATAGGTTTTCTGCATGGAATCTCGAAGTTCCGCGTCAAAAGTGGGGCGAGTCCCTCCCGTTTTTCCCTGGAGAGCCGCATAATCCAGCACCCCGTCCCCTTCGCTGTCACTCAGTATATAACGTCTACCCCGGGGAGTCTTCACCCGCATATCAATCGCATGATGCGGAGCGCCCCCGAGAAGCGTCTCAATCCGGGGATCCCGGGCCACGGCCCGACGCGCGGTCTGGAAACTCACCGTGACCCAATATCCTTTCTCATTGAGCTCCAGGCTGTAAATATCATAAAACCAGTCGGGGCTGACGGAAGACACCGTCCCGGCCTCACCGGTCTTTTGCTGATATTGATTGTAGCTCATATGACGGCGGGTCAGCTTGCCAAAATGGCGAAGTACCGTATATGCCTGGCCGATATGTGGATCGGGCGGTGCGGTGGGGGGGGGAGGAACCGG
>CAYVBC010000111.1:0-5741 GCA_964449545.1 uncultured Clostridia bacterium
CGGAGGGGGTGGGATTCGAACCCACGGACCCCGTAAAGGGTCAACGGTTTTCGAGACCGTCCCGTTCAACCGCTCCGGCACCCCTCCGTTCACGAAAAAAGTCTTTCAGAATCCGGGAACATTCCGCTTCTCTACAGCCGCCTTCAACGGTGATGGCATGGTTGAACACACCACCGATCCGCTCCAGCGCGCCGGTTGAGATGACCCCCGTCTTGGGATCAGTCGCGCCGTACACGAGCGTTGAAACCCGGGCATGAACCATGGCGGAGTAACACATCAGGCAGGGCTCCAGTGTCACGTACAGAACCACGCCCGCAAGGCGATAATTCCCGATCCTTCCGGCCGCGCCTCGCAGGGCCATCATCTCGGCATGAGCCGTTGGATCCATGCTGCCGATGGCCGCGTTGCGGCCACGGGATACAACCTCGCCGTTCAATACGGCCACCGCGCCCACGGGAACTTCGCCGTTCCGGGCCGCGGTCTCGGCTTCTCTAATGGCTTCACCCATGAAATGGTCTGCTGAATGCGTCATGATGGGACCGTAGGAATGGTTTATTTTACCTGCTGCCGGATGACTTTGCAAGTGCTTCCAGGTGAATCCGGATGCCGAACTGAATGTCCGGAGTGGTATCAAAGGGTCCCAGATCCTCCTGGATGCGAAACTCCACCCCCCGGCGCAGACGGAATCCCAGAACCACCTGCCAGCCGTTGTGGGCAAGGTCCCCGGTACGGAATGGAGACGTTCTCCAGAGGATTCCAGCCTTGAACCAACCGATCCGGGCCCACCCCTCCCCCAGGAAGACGCGGGGCGTCGTGGATACGCCCTCCAGCCAGAGCGGGCTCCGGAAAAAGGCCAGATGGCCACTGAGACCCATGGAGAAAGCATTCCGCTTCCACAATACGGACATTCCCGCGATCAGGGCCGGGCGCGCGGAAGCCAGACCCGGTTCCCCGGCCGGAGCCGCCTGAAGGGCCAGTCGCGCATTGAGGGAAAAATTCTTTCTTTCCATCACCCCCAGGTGGAGCGCCAGGGTAACGGGTCCGGCCACCCCGAGACTCCGGGTGTGGGCAAAGACCGGATCCAGCCGGTATTCCACCTGGTCACGGGGATAGGCGGGGCGATGGTTGTCCGGGAGGCTGAAGGTGGAGTGGAAGTTTTCAATCAATCCATCCAGCCATCCGCCCATAATGGAGGACCAGCGGCAATACAATTCCAGGGTCAACCTCCGCCCCATTCCGACTCGCAATCCCAGTACTCCATTCAGACTTTCCATGTCGTTGGTCACCCCGGAACGGGTATCAAACATGAAGTGGTTGGCATGGGACAGGGAAAAGGTGGCGGTGACTTCTCCGGATCGCAGAATCCCCGCCTCCTCATCAAAGGGGAAAGAGGCCATGGACTGGATCACGGGGAAGTCTACATCCGCGGCTGAGGCGGGCAGGAACAGAAGGCCCGTCAGGGCCAGGAAACAGAAAATCGCGGGCAATCGAAACGGCATATTGTGGCTCCATGTGGGAGGAAACGAAATTATACCAGAGAGCCGCTCCCGGGCAAAACGCCTTGCATTTTCCCGGACTATGGCATACCATATACACTGATGTCCCGGAACTCCCGGTGTACTTTGAGGAAACAGCATGTCAGCGGAAATTCATGTAGTGGATCTGTATTCTCCCCATGCCAAGTTAATCCTGCATGCCGTTAAAATCCTCAAAGAGGGGGGGGTGATCATCTATCCCACGGATACCATCTACGGTATGGCCGTGGACCTGCGCCACAAGGCGGCCATTGAGCGACTGTTCAAAATCAAGCAGATGGACCGCCACAAACTGTTGAGTTTTGTTTGCAGCGACCTGCAGGCCGTTGCCGAGTGGGCGTTTATTTCGAATTCCGCCTTCCGGGTGATGCGTCGGGTTCTTCCCGGTCCCTACACCTTCATTCTGCCGGCGTCCAAGGGGGTGCCCCGCACCATTCTTGCCAAGCGCCAGACAGTGGGCATCCGCATCCCCGACTCCCAGGTCGCGTTACGGCTGGTGGAGGAGCTGGGCGCGCCGCTTCTCAGTACCAGTGTGCCCAGGGGAGCCGATGATTTCCATACGGACCTGGGTGAAATTTCCGCCGCTTTCAGCGAGCGGGTGGACCTGATCCTCAACGCGGGAGAACTCATTGACATCCCCTCCACGATTGTGGATTTCACGGTGGAACCGCCGGCGATCCTGCGTGAGGGCGCGGGTGACGTAAACGCCCTGTTCTGAGCCTTTCCCCTCCCGGCCGTACCCCCGCAATCGTCCATTCATCTTCATCAAGCGGAAGCCAGTGTCAGAATCGTGGCCACCAGAGCGATCAGGAAAACAGAGGGCAGGAGATATCGGTATACCTTGAGCAATGATGATTTGAAATACTCATTGGTCAGAACGAGGCAGAGGTGGAGGGGACTGAGTAGAACACCGCAGAACCCGATCACGTACACGTAAATGCCCAGGCTAAACGCGTTGGGGAGCCCCTGGATCAGTGGATGCAGAATGGGAAACGCGATGGCGATAAACGCCGTGTTGACACCTGTCAGAAGCCCCATGGTGAAAGAGACTCCGATAATCAGGAGTACGGCCGACGGAGTGGACAGTATGGAACCTTCAAAAGCCGCAAACACATGGGAAATCAGCATGATTTTCTGAAAAACGAGCACCACGGCCAGCAACAACAGCGTGCGCCCCATGCGCCCGTTCCACAGGTGGTACATAATTTTTTTGGGCGGGAGTCTTTTGACCATTACCACGCTCAGAACTGAGATCAGAAGCGCCACATGGAGGGGGAGTCCAAAGCCGAAAAAGAGGATGATCACCCCCATGATGGGCCAGGTCCCCTCCAGGAAATCCCCCACTGTGCCCCAGAAATTATTGGTATCCGAAGGACGCATCGGTCCCACGCCGTGACGACGGTAGTATATGAATGAGATGGCCAATCCCCCCAGTATGTGGATCAGCGTGAAAGGTGCCTGGTACAGGATGATCCGCCGAAGAGAATACCCGGACATGGTCTGGAACAGCAGCAGGCCGGCATAGATGGGCCACACGAACTCCCAGGGATGACGGAACCAGTAGTTGAGATAGGTGCGGAAATGGGGGGTCAGGTTCATGGAACGCGTCGACACCTCCACAAGGGGGGCGGAAAAAAGCGCGCCGCCGGGCATGGGCAGAAATCCGATAATCGCGGGTCCCACCATGGCCACAATCCGCCCATCACGGATCACACTGTTCAGGGAACGGATCAACCGGTCAAACATCCCGGTTTCCTTCTGAACGGATCCCAGGAAAATGACCAGGACCACGATGGCGAACAACTGGAGGCTTCCCGAATGAAAAATGATTTCCCAGGCAGCTGTCAAAGCGGATTTTACGGGGATGTGAAAGAGGAGTACGGCCGCAAGGGTGGCGCCGGATACGGCCAGGGTCAGGTTGCGGCGCCAGCGCAACAGCCCGATGAGTGTGGCGACCACCACCACAAGGCGGAGAATTCCCGTCATTCCGGCCTCGATAAACAATCCGGTTGCCGGAAAATCGGTAAAATTTCAATCCAGTACAGGCAGATCATTTTCATGAGGGTTCCGTGAACGCTTGATCCCATCGTCGTCAGAGCGTCGATTATATCCGAAAGAAAGGAGTGGCGCAAGCCTCAAACCCAGCCATCCGATTGACTTCGGGGGCCGGATATATTAGAATTTTTTAGTTATGTGGCTGAGCAAACGAAACGCCGGAATCCTGGATCTTCTGATTCAGATTTTCGCCAGGACCCACCGCCCGGTGAGTTCACGGGACCTCTCCGCCCATCTGCCCTACTCCCCATCCTCATTGCGAAAGGACCTTCAGCAGCTGGAGTCCCGGGGTTTTGTAACCAAGTCCAGCGCTTCATCCGGGCGTATTCCCACCAATCTGGCCCTGAAATACACCCTTCGTGAAGCGTTGCGCAACCTGGACAGATCCACGGATTTGACTCCCCTGCCTCCCATTCATGGATTTGATTTTCAAAATATTTCGGATGATTTCCTTCTTCAGCTTTCCAGCCATACGGGCCAGGTGGGATTTGTCCAGCTCCACTCCATCTTCGATCTTCGCTTTCGGCGCATCCGCCTGATCAAGGTCGGCCCACGCAGGGTGATGACCATCCTGCACTCCATGCACGGCTGGTCCATTTCCAAAGTCTTCTCCACCCGCGAGAACCATCCGGAAGCCTCTCTGAGAAAGTGGCAGGAGCTCCTGAACCGGGAATACCGCGGTCGCAACCTGCAATCCGTATTTCACGCCATTCGCAACCGCCTGTTCCAGCAGAAGGAGCAATTCAAACAGATTTACCGCGAATTGTACTTTCTTCTCAACAATGAAGACCTGATGGCCGCGGAATTCCTTTTCAAGGGGACCCAGAACATCCTTGACTCCGAAATCATCACCCCCCGCAAGGTCAGATGCCTGCTGGAGGCACTGGATGAAAAAGCCGGCCTCACACGATTTCTGAACGACCTGTTGCGGAAACCGGTAGACTCTCTGAACATTGCTTTCGGTTCCGATACGGGGATCTCAGACCTGGATGATTTTCTTCTGATCTCTTCCAGCGTTTATTATCAGCGTCGACCCATCGGTAACGTTGGCGTCATTGGCCCCAAGTTCAGGGCCGGAACCCACACCCTGTCCAGTGTGGAACGGTATTCCAGCTATTTCACCGAGATCCTCTCCCGCAAGTCCATGGAGGTTTGATATGCCCAGAAACAAAAAATCCGACGAGATCGAAATCAGCTATGTTCCCGATGAAAATGGAGAAAATATCAACCCGCCTTCAGCGAACGACGATCTCCTCCAGGAAACGGGCACGGAACCGGACGCGCCGAACAAGCCCGACAATATGGAAACAAGATTAAAGGCTCAGGATGAAATCATCGCCAGGGTAACCGCGGAACGAGACGAATTCCAGGACAAATACCTGCGCAACCTGGCGGATATGGATAATTTCCGGAAGCGCATGAAAAAGGAGAAGGAGGATTTCCAACGGTTCGTCCTCAGCGAATTCATCCTTCACCTGCTGGAAATATATGACAATTTTGAACGGGCCATCCGCTCCCATTCTCCCGAGGATTCCACGCAATCGATACTTTCCGGTATCCAGATGATATTCAAACAGCTTCAGGAACTGCTGCGTAAGTATCGTGTGGAGGAGGTAGATCCCCAGGGGAAGCCCTTCAATCCCAACTTCCACCAGGCCATTTCCCGGGAAGAGGGGGTTGACGCGAGTGAGCCCACGGTGGTGGAAGTCTACCAGAAGGGATTCCTGTACCATAAAAAGCTCCTGCGTCCGGCACTGGTCAAAGTCGCGGTGCCCCCTGACAATCCGGAAGGCAACGGTTCCGGAGAGGAGGGATAATGTCCAGGAACCTGGGAATTGACTTCGGAACCACCAATTCCTGTGTCAGTTACCTTGAAGGCCGCTCACCCGTGGTCATCCCCAATCCCGAAGGATCGCGCGTCATTCCCACAATCGTGGCCCTGAACCGGGAAAAGCAGCATATTTACGGCCACGTGGCCCGACGCCAGATCCAGAGCAACAGCCGCAACACCATCTGGGGAATCAAGCGCCTGATGGGACGGAAATTCAACAGCCCGGAAGTGCAGGCATTCCGGCGCCAGGTAGCGTATGAAATCGTGGAAGCCGACAATGGGGACGCCCATGTCCGTTTCGCGGATCGGGACCGTTCCCC
>CAYVBC010000112.1:0-1675 GCA_964449545.1 uncultured Clostridia bacterium
TGATCCCCAATTATTCCGGATCCGTCAAACGCGCCAAGGAATCGGTTCTCAAAGAGAACCTCTTTCAGGTCCGGGACAGCATTGAAAAATTCTATCATGACAAACGGAAGTATCCCGTTGACCTTCAGGACCTTGTACGCACCCACTACCTGAAACGGATTCCTGAAAATCCTTTCACCGGCCGGGCGGACTGGATTCCCGTCTATTATGAACCCGCGGATGATGAAGACTTTGATCCGGATATGGCCCAGGCCATTGTGGATGTTCGCGTCAACACATCAGTGGGAGGAGAAAAAACCCGTCGCTATGCCGACTGGTAAAAATCAATCCGGTAACCAGGGATACGCGCTCCTGGTGGCTATCGTGGCCGTTCATCTGGTGGTGATCCTGATGCTCGTGGGTCGTGCCCACTGGAAGACCATCCTGCAGCGTGATCTGGAAGCGGAGCTGTTGTTCCGGGGTGGTCAGTATGTTCGCGCCATTGAAAACTACAGGCACCAGCATATCAACCAGTCCCCTCCCAACCTGAGGATACTGGAGAAGGAAAAGCACATCCGGCGCCTCTTTCCGGACCCACTGTCCGATACCGGTGACTGGAACCTGGTGATTAAACCCATGACAGGCGGAAAAAAGCTGCTTGTGGTTCCCCTCCATGCCGCGGGAAAGTTCCTGGCTACAGGTACCATTGTGGGAGTCTGTTCCACCTCTCCTGAACCCGGTTTCCGCGAGTATCGCGGGAGAAAACGATACAATGAATGGGCATTTTACATAGACGCCAAGATTCAGGAGGAGATGCCCCCGCTTGAATACGCAGGTGGCGCGTGAAACGAATTTTCATCCTGGCCGCGGAAAATTCCGCTGAAACCTACGGAGTGGAACTGGTGCGCGCGCTCAAGCACCGGATCCCGGGAGTACGCCTTTTCGGAGTCGGAGGAGATCGCTTCCACGGGCAGGGAGTCGAACTTGTTTATCACAACCGTGATTTCTCCGTTGTGGGTGTTTTTGAAATACTGCTCAAACTCATGCGATTCCATCGAATCATGGGGAACCTGGTTCGCGAAGCGGTCAACCGCAAAGCCGATGCAGCCATTCTCATCGACTACCCCGACTTCAACCTGCGACTGGCCAGGCGCCTGAAAAAAGCCGGAATTCCCGTTTATTATTATATTGCGCCCACGGTATGGGCGTGGCGCTACCGCCGTGTTCACCAGTTGCGACACAATACGGACCACCTCTTTATTATCTTTCCCTTTGAGAGGGAGATTTACAGCCGGGAAAAAGTGAACCATACCTATACCGGTCATCCGCTGATCCCCATGGTCAAAGTAAAGCAGACACGCAGAGAATTCCGAAACCAGCATGGCGTTTCTGACGATGAGATCCTGATCTCACTGCTCCCCGGGTCCAGATCCTCTGAAATCGACCGCCTTCTCCCCGCCATGCTCAACGCATTGGAAACACTTTCTCCGGGTCGGAAACTCAAGGCGTTTCTGCTTCAGGCCGAAAACATCGCAAGAGAACAACTGGAGGGGTATCTGAAGGGATCCACGGTCCGGGTATGCATCATTCCACAGGCTTACCGTTTCGACCTGATCAACGCCACGGATCTTGCGCTGACCACCTGCGGCACATCCAACCTCGAGATCGCCCTCCTGGGCGTCCCGTTTATCGCGGG
>CAYVBC010000112.1:1775-5716 GCA_964449545.1 uncultured Clostridia bacterium
CTGCAACAATTGACTTTCCATTTTGATTGTGTTAATCCAGAAACAAGATGGGAAGGATCATTGGCATTGATCTGGGCACCACGAATTCAGTGGTTGCATATACGGAAGGAAAATCACCCGCCATTGTTCTATCCGAAGAGGGTGATCGAATCCTGCCATCGGTCGTGGCGTTCACCCAGAAAGGAGAACGCCTGGTTGGAACTCCGGCCAAGAGCCAGCTCATCATCAACCCCTCCAATACCGTTCATTCAGTGAAACGCCTGATGGGCAAACGATACTCCGAAGTCGAGCCCTACCTCTACCAGTTTGGATATGCAATCGTGGAAGGCCCGGAAGACACTCTTAAAATCTCCCTGAATGGAGACCTTTTTTCACCGGAAGAAATTTCCGCCATGATCCTTCAGAAGCTGAGGGAATCAGCGGAACAATACCTTGGCTCTCCCGTGGATGGCGCCATCATAACAGTTCCCGCCTATTTTGATGATTCTCAGCGCCAGGCCACCCGGGACGCGGGCCGAATTGCCGGACTGGATATCAAGCGCATCATCAATGAGCCCACCGCCGCTTCGCTCGCCTTCTCAATGGAACTCGGTCATCGGCGCAATGTGGTGGTGTACGATTTCGGTGGCGGCACCATTGATATCTCCGTCCTGCAGGTGGAGCAGGAGATCATCAAGGTCATGGCCACCGCGGGAAACACCAATCTGGGAGGAAGTGATTTTGATATTCTGCTCTGCAATCTTCTTCTGGAGGAGATCCGCGAACAATACGGGCTGGACCTTTCCTCGGACAACCTGGCTGTTCAACGCCTTCGGGACGCCGCGGAATCCGCGAAAAAAGAACTCTCCAGCATGGATTCCACGGAGGTCAACCTGCCATTCATTGCGGAAAGCGATGACGGCCCCGTGCACTTCCTGAAATACATCACCCGTTCCGAATTTGAAAACCTGATCAATGAAAGGGTGGAAGAAACCCTCAAAATCTGCGGGACCTGTCTTCAGCGCGCCAAGATAAAAAAGGATGAGATAGAAGAAGTCCTGCTTGTGGGCGGATCCACACGCATTCCCCTGGTACAGGCGAAGGTACAGGATTACTTCGGTATGCCCCTCAACCGCAAGGTCAATCCGGATGAGATCGTCGCCATGGGGGCCGCCATGCAGGGAGCCATCGTCTCCGGGGAAAGCCGCGACATTCTCCTGCTTGACGTCACGCCTCTTTCCCTGGGGGTCAAGACCTTTGGCGGGGCTTTCACCCGCGTGATTGACGCCAACACAACCATTCCATGCAACCGCAGCCTGGTGTTTTCCACAGCCGAAGACAATCAAAGAGAAGTGGAGATTCGGACCTACCAGGGAGAACGGGAGATCGCGGAGGAAAACAAACTCCTGGGATGCTTCACCCTGAAGGGAATCCGGGAAGCCCCAAAGGGTGTGCCCCGGATTGAAGTCACCTTCAACATCGACATCAACGGAATCCTTACGGTCAGCGCCGTGGACCTTTCCACCCGCAGTCAGAAAGAGGTGTTGATCTCCCATTCCGGTCTGCTCCGGGAGGAGGAGATTGAACAGTTGCGTGAAAACGCCCGCCGGTTCTCGGAACAGGATCAACTGCGTGTGGCCATCATCAGGTCCAAGAACAAGCTGTTAAACGAATTGTATGCCACGGAAAATTACCTTGAAATTTCCACTCCTTCGGATGAGCTGAAGAAGACGGCCACAGACCATATCAACCGTGCCCGAAAGGCAATTGAGGCGGATGATCCCAAGGCCATGGAAGAGTTGAATGCCGATATGTTCAAGATCAACGAACAACTCAAGGCTCTGGCCAAAAACGCGGATACGGCGTCCGGATCGGCTCCGGCCCGTTCCGATGAAACCCGACCGTTGAAAAAACCCGGTACCTGAGGCACTGCCTTCCGGTTTCCTCTCCCACCTGATTATGCTATAATCAGAAATTCGTACCGGAGGCCACACCCATGAAAACCTTCTATGTCACAACTCCCATCTATTATGTGAACGACATTCCACACATCGGTCACGCATATACAACCATCATGGCGGACGTGATCACCCGTTTCCGTCGGGCCGAAGGGAACGAAGTCTTCTTCCTGACCGGAACGGATGAACACGGTCAGAAAATTGAAAAAAGCGCAGAGGCTCAAGGCATCACCCCCAAACTCCTGGCCGATCGCGTGGTGGAACGGTTCAAAAACCTTTGGGAGATCCTGGACATCCGCTACGACCGGTTCATCCGCACCACGGACAGCGACCATGTGGCCGGCGTACAGCACCTTTTTCGCAAGGTTCTGGACAAGGGGGACATCTACTCCGGGGATTACAAGGGGCACTACTGCGTTTCCTGTGAAGGGTATGTTTCAGAAACCGCGGAAGAGTCCCCTTCAGGCAACAAGATCTGTCCGGATTGCGGCAGGGAAACGGAACTCCTGACCGAACGCTGCTATTTTTTCCGCCTCTCCGCATACACGGACCGCCTGCTCGCTTTCTACAGGGACAATCCCGATTTCATCAAGCCCAGGGCCCGCATGAACGAGGTGACCTCCTTTGTAAAAATGGGATTACGTGACCTGTCCATAACCCGTTCCACGGTGAAATGGGGAATTCCCGTTCCCGATGACCCGGAGCAGACCGTATACGTCTGGTTCGATGCGCTCTCCAACTACATCACCGCCCTGGGGTGGCATGAAGACTCGGAAGCGTTCAAGCATTGGTGGCCCGCCAACCTTCATGTCATGGCCAAGGATATCCTCCGTTTCCATGCCGTGTACTGGCCGGCCTTCCTCATGGCCGCGGGGATCGAACTCCCCAAGGCGGAGTTGATTCACGGATGGTGGCTGAAGGATGAAAAGAAGATGTCCAAGTCCCGTGGGAACGTACTGGACCCCCATATCCTGTTGAAGCATTTCCCTCCCGATGCGATTCGATATTTCATGATGCGAGAAGCGCCCATCGGATCGGACGCCAACTTCTCCCACCAGGGATTCATCACCCGAATCAACACGGAATTAACGAACGACTGGGCCAACCTCATCTCCCGGGTGGGCGGGATGGTTTCGCGCTATTTTGAAAATCAGTTTCCCGGAACCGCCGAATATTCGGATCTCGAGGAAGAGATCAAGGAAACCTACCTGGAGCTGGAATCGGAAGTCCGCTCCCAGTTCGACCAGTACATGTTCAACCGGGGACTGGAACGGATCATGGAATACGTCAATCGCCTGAACCGATATATCGTGGAGTCCGAACCCTGGAAACTGGCAGCGGATGAGACGCAACGGGCCCGCCTCGAAGCCATTCTGAAAACCCTGGTACGGGCCATCCTGTCCGTCAACTCCCTTCTGGCCCCGGTAATTCCCCATAGCGCCGCCCGAGTGCGCGGTTTTTTCAACCATGAGGATCTCCAGTTCGGATGGAAAGACTGGGGAGAAAAGTTCTCCGTCCGGAATACGGAACCTCTCTTCCCTCGGGTGGACCCCAAAGAATTTTTTGCCGAGGAACTGGCAAAGCAGAAACCCCCTCAACCGAAAAAGGAGAAGACAATGACCGATACCCCTCAGACACCGGAAGGAATTATCTCATTTGATGAGTTCAAGAAAGTGCGTATGGTGGTGGCCCAGGTGACGGCCGCCGAAAAAGTGGAAAATGCAGACAAGCTGCTGCAGCTCACGGTAAGCACGGGCGAGGAATCCCGGACCCTGGTGGCCGGAGTGGCCCAGTATTACACTCCCGAAGAGCTCGTGGGCCGAAAAATCATCATCGTGGCCAACCTGAAACCCGCCAAGATTCGCGGCATTGTTTCCCAGGGCATGATCCTTGCCGCCACCGACGCGGATCGACGCCCCTACATCCCCGTGATCCCGGAGGATACGCCCATCGGCTCCATCATGAGCTAGAACGGATATCGTTTTTCCCGGAAGACTCTCTCAG
>CAYVBC010000113.1:0-3609 GCA_964449545.1 uncultured Clostridia bacterium
GCACTCTCTATCGCAACTTCTTGCCAATCACCAATGTGTGTGTACCCACACGAAATGTAATAGAACCACATTTTTTTATCCGCTTTCAGGAAGGCTCTATTATTTCCCCGAAAAGTGGCGAATCATCTGACTGACCGCGTTTGCGCAAACCGGGCAATAGTCCAGCGTGTTTCGTGAAAACATGATACAGTCAATGGCGGGGCGATACATTCCCTCGGAAACGTACATGGCACCCTGAAAAGCGCCGACCACTCCGGAAAACTTTTTGTCCTCCAGGTGTTCCCTGCGTGCATTTCCACGCTTTTTTTCGTAAGCGGCTTTGTCCCAAGGCGTGGGGATTGGGGTCCCGGGGGTCACAAGGTGTTTCCATTTCAGGTTTCCCGGTTCGAGAAGTGCGGTGACGTTGGGCTCCAGCGGCTCTGTTCCAGCCGGGATGAAATCGTTATATGAAACCTGTGATGCGTAATATTCATCTCCCAGCCCGGCAAAGGAATGGCCGAATTCATGGAGAAGCAGGTAGGCGCTGGGCGGACTGTCGGCCGTAAACACGCAATACTGGTTGTAGATGCCGCCGCCGCCGTATCTCTGGTGGTTGACCATAACGATCACCGCGTCACTGGGAACCCGGGCCAGCACGTTCTGCAGTCTTTTCTGATCCTCCACCAGCAGGTATCGGGGGAGATCCAGGGCATTGAATGAAGTCTCCACGGCTGTGGAGCGGTAGATCCCCTGGCGCGGTTCATCGCAACCCGGATCCTTTGAGGGAGAGAAAACGCCGTATACGTTGAAATGATTTTTCTGTGAACGATAGGGTTCGTGGCTGAACAGGACGTCCGTGGCCCGTTGAAAATCCCGTTGCAGTTTTTCTCTGTCTTGGATGCGGTATCCTTCGGCCACAACGGCAATATCCACTTTTTCATGGGGGTGGCCGTTGTTCAATAACTCCGTGATACGTATGTCTCCAGAATGGGGAGCGGTGTCGATATACGCGGAATCCGGATCAATTTCCAGTGTGAATACGGTTTGAAGCTGAAGCTTCAGATCCCGGTTTTCAAGAACCAGGCGGACCTTACGCCGGGGAAAGGGAAACAGGAATGATTCATGGAAAGTACGTGGCGTCCCCTGAATCGCCGGATTCGTTGTCCGGTATTCATAAAAATAGCTGTTAAATCCGCGTGAGTATATCAATTGACCTGTTTCCGCGTCGTACACCTTGCCGTAGTACTGACCGTTGTTCCAATGATCCACCAGTTGGTGGATCGGTCCGGCCCAGGTTCCCTGTTTGTAGAGACGGTCCAGGGTGATCACATCCCGTTCCCGGTCTCCCGTGTGGAAGTAGTCCACGCGCAAGGTTGAATCGGTGAAGAATCGGGAAAAATTTTCCGGTAACTCCTGAGTCTGCAAAAATGGGCTCAGGGAAAGGAGCAGCAACAGGATGGTTGATCGTTTCATGGCGCCTCCTGTGGGTTGCTTATCATAGCCATCCGGGAGTGTCAAGGAGATGATTGACTTACCGGTGGGTTCCACTATAGAATTTGAGCACAAAGCAGGAGAACGACAATGAAAGTCTTTATCAATGATGAGGAGGTTGCCCTTTTTTCGGGAGCTCGGGTTCGAGACGGGGTGACCGCTTTTTCCGAAAAATCCCTGGAAGCGGTGCAGAAAGGGAAGCTTTCGGTGACGGATGGGGAAGGTCACCGGGTGTATCTGGACGGGCATCTGAACGACGGAGACCATCTGGTTCTGAAAGATGCCATGAAAGTGGGACCGGGAGCAGATGAATCATGCGGTTAAAAAGGATATTTCGGAATACGGGAAGCGCTTTTCTCCTCTTGCTGATCGTAGCGGTAGGGTGTACGAAAATCGCTCCGGGTCGCGGCGTGGAGACCGAAGTCCCCCGGGAACACCATGTAGTCATTTTTCACTTCAACGACCTGCATGGCCGGATTGAGCGACTTGCGCGCATGGCCACGATTGTACGTGGAGAGCGGGAAAAGGGGTCGGAGGTATACTTGTTTTGCGCGGGAGACAATTTCAGTGGAAATCCGCTGGTGGATCAGGCGGAACCGAAAGGAGAACCGGTACTGGAATTGTTGAACACGCTGGATGTAGACGTCATGGTTCTGGGGAACCATGAATTTGATTATGGTCAGCCGGTATTAAAGAACTTCATCCGGCGTCTGCGGTTTCCCGTGATCTGTGCCAATCTTGAATTTCCGGAAAAGGAATGGCCGCCTTTAGCGCCCCATGTCATGCTTGGCAAAGAAGGAGATATTCCCTTGAGAGTATTGGGGCTGATCCAGATTGAACATGAATCTCGGATTCCCAGTACCCACCCCTCACGGGTCAAAGGGTTGACTTTTCAGGACTTCCTGGAAACCGTATCCCGGTTTCCAAACCTGCGTCCCCCGGGAGGGGTCCTAATTGCGTTGTCTCATCTGGGCTATTCCGCGGACCGGATTCTGGCGGAAAGATCTCCAGCGATTGACCTGATTGTGGGGGGACACTCTCATACGGCATTGGAGTCCGGCACCCTCCACAACGGTGTGTTAATCACTCAGACGGGAGCCCATGGAGATTTCCTGGGACGCGTTGACCTGAGGGTCCGCGATGGCAAAGTGGTGGAAAAGAAGGCTCATTTGATTGATCTTTCTTCCGTTCCGGGCGCAGAGGACATGGCCGCCATGGTGAAACAGTTTGAGGACAATCCTGTGATGCAAAGGGTCCTCGCGAAACTGGAAAGGCCATTGGATGGAAAAACGGAGCTGGGCAACTGGATCTGCGATATGATGCGGCAACGCCTGAAGCTGGATGTGGCGTTTCAGAATTCAGGGGGCGTCCGTCTGCAGCGGCTGGAGGGAGAGATCCGGCTGAAAGATGTCTACCAGATGCTCCCCTTTGGCAATACCGTCATTCGAATGGAGATGTTTCCCCGGGAGATCCGGAATCTACTCCGGTATGATATCAAGAATCAAGGGAAGTTGGACCTGCTGGTTTCGGGGCTGAATATCCGTATGGTTCGGGCTCCGGACGGGTCCATCTCCCAGATATACCTCCGTAATTCGGAGGGCCTGCTGGATGAGGATAAACGCTATGCCGTTGGATTCAACAGCTATATTGCTTCCGCCTACCGGTTCTCTCATGAGGATCCCGGTCGTTCTCTGGAAATTACAATGGCGGAGACCGTGATCGCGTATCTTGAATCCCGGGAGCCCCTGATCCCGGCGGACCCCTCATTGCGGGTGGAGAGTGAAATCCAGGGTCAAAGTGGAGGTGCGGTTTCAGCCCGGAGTGATGTAGTGATTGAGACGGGGAAAAATCCGTTTTCCGGTAGTTCTGTGGCCGGGAACCTGATTGCGGATGCGATGTGCCAAATGACGGAAAGCCAGCTGGCCATGTATCCCAGCCGTCTGCTGGTTCCCGGGATTCGAATCCCGGCGGGTCATTTGATCGGCGGTAATGAACTCCGTGCCATGTTCAAGTATACGGACAGGAACCGGGTCCGTGTCGTTCAGATCAATGGCCGTTCCCTGGCCGCCTTCCTGTTGAAGAGGGCACGATACCGGAGAGGGGCTGACCTCCAGGTTTCCGGGATGAAATGCAGGATCC
>CAYVBC010000113.1:3709-5688 GCA_964449545.1 uncultured Clostridia bacterium
GCACGATACCGGAGAGGGGCTGACCTCCAGGTTTCCGGGATGAAATGCAGGATCCGGGTTTCCGGAAACGAAGAGGTGGATGGGATTGACTGTCGAATCATGCCTGGAGGGGGGGCGATCGACGAAACCCGGAGTTACCGGGTGGCGTTGATTGACT
This sequence comes from uncultured Clostridia bacterium, assembly GCA_964449545.1. Classification (GTDB taxonomy): domain Bacteria; phylum Acidobacteriota; class Aminicenantia; order UBA2199; family UBA2199; genus UBA876. The sequence continues at coordinate 3,867 of CAYVBC010000113.1, forward strand.
ATGATCTGGAGAAGTATTATGACCTTGAAGGTGGGATTGCAGAGAAAACAAAAGCGGATGCGCCCCTGGTTGAGGATGTGTTGAGGATGTATCTGCAACGGTATCCCCGCATTGATGAGAGTATCGCTGCGCCCAGGGTAACGGTCCAGACTGAAAACAGGGGGAGGTAATACCGTGGCTCAGCTATACTTCCGATATTCAACCATGAACGCAGGGAAATCAACGGAGATCCTCAAGATCGCTCACAACTACGAAGAGCAGAACAAGCGGGTGATTCTTTTTACGCCGGCGGTAGATATGCGTTTCGGCCTGGGAAAGATTACATCAAGAATGGGATTTGAACGGGATGCGGTTGTGCTGGACGAATCCACTGATATTTTCGGCCATGCGCAATCGGAGCATCCCGATTGCATCCTTGTGGATGAAGGACAATTTCTAACCCGTAAGCAGGTTGTGGAGCTAACCCGCATCGTGGATGAGCTGGGGATTCCGGTGATTGTATACGGATTGAAAAATGATTTCCGGAATCACCTGTTTTCGGGAAGTGAAAGTTTGCTGTTGTTCGCGGATAAGATCGAAGAGGTGAAAGCGGTCTGCTGGTACTGCACGAAAAAGGCCACCATGCTGATCCGCATGAAGGACGGGTGCCCGGTCAGTGAGGGCGCGCAAGTGGAAATCGGGGGCAATGACAAGTATGTTTCCGTGTGTCGGCGCTGTTACGCCCGGATGCTTCCCTTGAAATGAATTACAGGTTTTCGGGTTTTGTGTCGGAGCTGGTGATCTGGTAGCGATCCTTCTTTCTGGGATCCATGCGCGACAGATCCAGTACGATCAGGCCGTCCACCGTGTTGAAGTCAAGGTCCACGCAAAAATCCATGAACTGAACGCCACCCGGATTGCAGAGCTTGATGTATTGACGGAACAGCACGGGAACCGCGTATCCCAGATTTTTCAAGTTGTTTTTCAAAAAGGGGAAGTCACTCTCGGGAGATTTTCCGGGAAAGGCGTTTTCCATTTCATGCATCTGCTCGCGGCTGATCATGTATGGCGACTTGGCCTGCACCAGTTTGCGATCCCCTCCGTACCATTTCTGGTAATAGTAGACGATGAGGTTTTTTGCGGTTGCGGAAAAAGAGTGGCTGATACTGACTGCGCCGATCATGTACCGCAGACCTTCAAATTGGGATACATATTTTCCGATCCCCTGCCAGAGATAGTCAAGGGCTTTTGAATTCCAGTATTTGTATTGGATGAAACTTCTTCCCAGTTCAGCGGATTGACGTAAAACCGGCATGAATGCGGATGAGTATTTAAATAGCGATGCGGTATAAATCCGGTTGCGTTTAAAACGGTCGAGCACATCCGCCACCCGTGCCAGGCGGTAAGCGCCGACAATCTCCAGGGTTTTTTCGTTCCACAATACCAGGTGGGTATAGAATCGATCGTATTCATCCATATCCAGACGGCCTCCGGTGCCTTCATCCACACGCCTGAAGGTCAGCTCACGCAATCGGGCGATCTCCTTGATCACGTTGGGGGCCGCATCGTACTCCACCTGGAAAAGCCGCATGTGTTCTTCCGGTGAGACCAGTAGCTTCGAGTTTAAAAACTCCTTCTTGAGCAGCGATTTACTCACCGGGTGAAGAATGGTTTTTTCAGTTTTAAATATCCCGGGCCTGGACTTCCTGGCCAGTTTGTACACATGTTTCTTCAGCATTTTTGTCAGCAGATTGGGATGAAGCGGGCTCTGCTTCAGATAACGACCGGGAATGGGGTCTCCGATTTTCAACCGCAGTGCTTTTCCGCGCTTTCGGAAGACTTC
>CAYVBC010000114.1:0-2408 GCA_964449545.1 uncultured Clostridia bacterium
TGGGCCGTGGTGTAGGGTTCAAAGTGGACCGGGAAGGGCAGCAGGCGGTAGAGGAGGCCGGGCATGACCCCGGTGAGGATGCACAGGCCGGCGGCCAGGGCCATGCCAAGGTGCATGTTGATGGGGGGACGACGGACCTCGAGATCCGCCGGTTTTTTACGGGAAAACCACGTGAAGTAAGGCAGCTTGATGCCCACGGAGAGAAAGGTTCCCACCGCGGCCAGGTTCAGCAGCATCATGGCCGTGGGATGGTGCGCGGCACCCGCGGCAGCCACCACCATGGACTTGCTGATGAAGCCGTTGAAAAGGGGGACACCGGAGATGGAGAAGGCGGCCACCATGTACAGGGCCAGGGTTCGGGGCATGCGGGAGGCCAGCCCCCCCAGGTCCGAGAGACGGTGACGGCCCGTGGCGTGAATTACCGCGCCCGCGCCCATGAAGAGCAATGCCTTGTAGAGAATGTGGCTGAACGCGTGGGCGGCGGAGCCATTCAGGGCCATCTGGGTGCCGATTCCCACTCCGGCCACCATGTAGCCCACCTGGCTGATGATATGATAGGCCAGAATGCCGCGGATGTCGTTGGAAAGCACGGCGAACACAACGCCGTACAGGGTCATGATCACGCCCGCCCACAGCAGAATCTCCCAGCCGGGAAAAACTCGGATCAGCACGTAGACAGCGGATTTCGTGGTGAATGCGCTCATGAACACCGCGCCGGTCACCGTGGCCTTGGGATAGGCGTCACTGAGCCAGGTATGGAGGGGCGGGATGGCCGCGTTGACGGCCACGCCCAGGAGCATGATCCAGGCGGCCGGGCCCGCGTCGGTGGTGAGACGCGAAACGGCCATGTTTCCGCCACTGCCCAGGTACATCAATATCCCAGCGAAGAGCAGCCCGCCTCCGAATACGTGATAAATCAGGTAGCGGAAGCCGGCTTTGCGGGAGGCCTCTACCCTTCGCGCCCAGACCAGGAACACGGAGGTGAAGGCCATGAGTTCCCAGAACATGAAAAGGGTAAAGAGGTCGCCGGCGAAGGTAACGCCCAGCGCGCCCGCGGCGTAGAGCAACGCGGCGGTCTGCTGGCCCGCGTCCCGGATATGAAACGCGTAGATTCCACCTGCGGCCGCGATGAGGGCGAAGATGATGCCGAACACACGGCTCAACGCATCCACCTTGACCACGGTGAGGGTGTAGTCCATGACATGAATGGAGAGGGCCGCGCCGTCCGGAAGCGTCCATACCCGGGCCAGGGTGAGCACGCATGTCAACACGAAAAGGGAGGAGCGGAAACGACGCGGGAGCAGGGGGATCAGGATGGCCCCGATGATCATGATCAGCGCGGGGGGGAATATCAGGTCAGTCAGCATCGTAGTAGTCCTCCCTGCGGTCCAGGGCGTGTTTCCCCAACCCTTTGGCGAACAGGATAATCAGCACGCAGCCGATAAAGCCGAAAAGTATGAAAAATCCCGGGATCTGGTTCCACCAGTGTGAATGTCCCGGTTCATGATGCATGAAGAACAGTTCCACCACCAGGCTGGCAGCGGTGATCAGGGTCGCGATAACGGGCCAGAAATATTTGATCATCATGCGCCTCCCATGATGCCGGCGACCGCGGTGGATGCCAGTCGGAAAAATTTGAAGAAGAGGTCGGGGTAGATCCCGAAGAGTAGAGAGAGCAGGGCGGTCAGGGTCAGGGGCACGACCATGAAGGGCGACGCTTCCTTGTGGCCGGCCAGTTCGTCTCCATTGGGATCGCGGAAAAAAGCACGGTGGACAATGGGGAAGAAATACGCGGCATTCAACAGTCCGCTTACCACCAGGATAAACAGCGGAATCAGGGTATCCGCCTGCATGGAGCCCATTCCCAGGTACCATTTGCTGATAAATCCGTTTACCGGGGGGAGTCCCGAAAGGCCGATGGCTGAAACCGTAAAGGCGCCCATGGTCCAGGGCATCACCCGGCCGATCCCGTTCAGTTCGCTGATGTTCTCTTTATGCAGGTTGACATAGATGGCGCCGGCCACGAAGAACATGGTGATCTTCATGGTGGCATGAAAGGCGATGTGTAACATGGCACCGGTCAGGGCAGCGCTGGTCAGCATGCCCGCGCCCAGAACGATATAGGAAAGGTGCCCCACGGTTGAGTAGGCCAGGCGTCGTTTCAGGTTGTCCTGTTTCAGGGCCAGCAGAGACGCGACGATGATGGTGAATCCGGCGAACACCATGAGGATCCGCCCCAGTCCGAATTCCTTCATGAGCGCGGGCCCGAAGACAAATCCCACTACGCGGATGACACCGAAAACGCCGGACTTGACCACGGCCACGGCATGCAGCAGCGCGCTGACGGGTGTGGGCGCGGCCATTGCCGTGGGCAACCAGCTGTGCAGGGGCATGATGGAGGCCTTGAC
>CAYVBC010000114.1:2508-4499 GCA_964449545.1 uncultured Clostridia bacterium
GCGCGGCCATTGCCGTGGGCAACCAGCTGTGCAGGGGCATGATGGAGGCCTTGACACCCACTCCCCCCAGGAAGAGGAGAAACAGTATCAATGCGGTATTTGCAGACAACGGGTGTCCGGTGAACATCCCTCCCGGTGTGAAATCCAGGTTTCCCGTGATCTGCCAGGTCAGGGCAGCGGCCGCGATGAGGAAAAGGCCGGCCGTCAGCGTATAGGCGAGGTATTTGCGGCCGGCACGGATCGCCTTGGGGGTTTCCTTGTGAATCACCAGCGGGTAGGTGGCGATGGTCAGAATTTCGTAGAAGAGGATGAAGGTCAACAGGTTGGCGGAAAAGGCGATGCCGATGGTGGCGGACAGACAGACCGCGAAACTGGCGAAATACCGGGTCTGTTTATGCTCGTTTAACCCGCGCACGTACCCCATGGAGTAAAAGGAGGTAAAGATCCAGAGCCCCGAAGCGATGATGGCGAAAAACACGCCAAAGGGGTCGGCTTTAAGGGCCAGCCGGATTCCCGGTGCCAGCTCCAGCAGGTGGATGCCCACTGATTTTCCGGCCAGCGCGCCGGGCAGCAGTGAGAGTACCAGCCCGAATTTAATCACTCCGGCGGCAATGGTCCAGAACTCACGCAGATTGGGCCTGCGGGATGAGAACAGGATCAGTGCCACGGCCAGGAGGGAAACCAGAACAGCCAGTAATGGTATGATCGATGTGGTCATGGTCAGGGATTCCATTGGGTTCCGCTACATTCCCGGTGGGATGATGCGCGTAATTATGCCTTTCACGACAATGACGTTGAACAGACCCAGCAGCAGCAGGGCCGCACCCAGCACAAGGGTGGGAATCAGCATTGAAAGTGGGGCTTCATCACGTGACACCTGGGATGCGCTTTCTTCTTCTCCATCCAGGGGTTTCATATATACCTTTTCCAGAATGCGGAAAAAATAAACCGCGTTGAGCAGGCTGCTCACCAGCAGCGCGGCAAGGAATAGCCAGCGTCCGTTTTCAATGGTGCCCAGGGCCAGGTACCACTTGCTGAAAAATCCGACAGTGGGGGGCACGCCCACCATGGACAGGGCGCCGATGGTAAACGCGGCCGTGGTCCAAGGCATGGTTTTGCGGATGCGGTGATCCATTCGGGGAATCCAGGAATGACCCAGTTTCAGGCGGTAGTTCCCCGCCACCAGGAAGAGGCAGGCCTTCATGAGCGCGTGGTTCATGACATGGAGCACGGCGCCGATGATTCCGTAGGGGTTGGCCAATCCGATGCCCAGACCGATATACCCGATCTGGGCCACGCTGCTGTAGGCCAGCATGCGTTTCATCTCTTTCTGCGCGATGGCCATGATGGAACCGTAGATGATGGCAATCACGCCCAGCCATGCGAGAATTTCGGTGAGCGGGATGGTTCGGCGGACGAAGTCCACACCGAATACGTAGAATACGATCCGGATGATGGCGTAGACGCCGACCTTGGCACCCACGGGCGCGATCAGCGCGGATGAGGCGGAGGGCGCGTAGGTGTAGGCGTCCGGCAGCCAGCCGTGCAGAGGGAATATGGCCATTTTGATGCCCAGCCCCGTTACCATGAGTCCCAGGGCCGCGATCAGGGCCGGCTGTGTGTGCAGGTTGGGGATGATTCGGGCCACGTCCGCCATGTTCAGTGATCCGGTGGTCATGTAGATGAAGCCCACGCCGAGCAGGTAGAAGCATCCGCCCACGGTGCCCATGATGAGGTAGCGGAACGCGGCCACCGGTGCTTTCTTTCCGCCCACGGCAATGAGGCCGTAGAGGGCCAGTGAACTGATCTCAAGAAAGACGTACAGGTTGAAGAAGTCGCCGGTCAGAACAATGCCGTTGAAACCCGTCAGCATGAGCATGACAACGGCGAAAAAGGGCATGGATTTGTCCGGCAGCTCGGCTGCGACGGACTTTCTCGCGTGCACCAGCACCAGCAGGGAAACCGCGTTGATGACCAGGGTGACGAATGCC
>CAYVBC010000114.1:4599-5682 GCA_964449545.1 uncultured Clostridia bacterium
CGCGTGCACCAGCACCAGCAGGGAAACCGCGTTGATGACCAGGGTGACGAATGCCGAAAGCGGGTCGAGCACGTACTCAATGCCGATGGGGGGGATCCAGCCGCCGAAATGGTAATGGATGACCCCTTCATTGAGAACCCGGATCAGGTTGACCACGGAGATGGCCGTGGCGAAAGCCGATGCGCTCAGGGCCAGGGGATAGGCCAGCCATTTTCTGCGCCAGGCAAACAGGGGAATCAGGATGGCAGCCAGTAACAGGGCCAGTGGGGCCAGGGCGGGAGAATTATTCAGTATCATCTTCTTTTCTCATCCCTTCAAGTAGTTTGTTTTCATCCAGGGTCTTGTACGTATTGAAGATGGTGATCACCAACGCGAATGCCACTCCCAGGGTGGCGACACCCACCACGATGGCGGTCAGCATCAGGGTGTGGGGCAACGGGTTGATGTAGCGTGTCGGGTCCGTGGTTCCCAGTGCGGGGTCCGTTACGGGAACCGTGGCACCCCACTTGTTGGCCCCGGCCACGAAGAAGAGGATGATGGATACCTGAAAAATACTCATGCCGATCAGTTTCTTGATCAGGTTGCACTTGATCATCATGCCGTAGAGGCCGATGAGCATGAGGATGAACACGAACCAGTAGGCATAGTGCCCGACAAAGAAATCAAGCATCCGGAATTCCCTCCAGAAGATAGTCGTAAATGGAAACCAGGATGGCCAGGACCGCCAGTCCCACGCCGATCTCCACCAGCAGGATGCCGTAGGAGCGGCTCATGGCCGTTGAATGAGCCAGGTGGAGGGCGGAATAATCCAGAAATCGTCCACCCATGAATACCGCGGCGATCCCGGTTCCAAAGTAAATCAGCACGCCCACGGAGCCCAGCCGGGTGGCCCAGGAGCGGGGGAATTGCAATTGGGCGGTTTCACTGCCCTCGGAAAGGCGGATCAGGATCAGGGCCGCGGCGATCAGCGTGCCGCCCTGGAAACCGCCGCCCGGGCTGTAGTGCCCGTGAAATATGACGTAGAGCGCGAACATGACGATAAAAGGCGACACCAGTCGGCTGATCAGGGAGACAATCGGGTTG
>CAYVBC010000115.1:0-5681 GCA_964449545.1 uncultured Clostridia bacterium
GGCGAATATTTCAAAGTGGATCCTGTCATTGTCAGAGTGGCGGCAGTATTTCTGATTCTCACCGGTGGAATCGGCGTGATTGCGTACATAGTCGGAATATTCATTATTCCGGAAGCACCTGTCGGAGAAAGCGGTTCCGAAGATGTTGCGGGTCCGGAAAGCGCTTCCGCCCTGGAAGCCAAACCGGTGAAGGCTGCTGAGGCACAACCTGCATCAAATTCAGGTCCCGTTCTTTTCGGGCTGATACTGGTGATTCTGGGCGCGTTCTTTCTGCTGCGGAGCATCCCCGTATTCAGCCACTATTACTGGTGGATTCGTGATCAGATGCATGTTTTCTTCTGGCCCGGAATTTTGATCGGCGTCGGATTGTTTTTAATCCTTCGGAATTCGAAGCGCTGACACCCCAGCCCGTGCCGCGAATCCTCGCGGCACGGGCCTGGATATTTATCCATTACTCCCACTGTACATTGAATTCATTACTGCGCGACCGTATAATGTGAATGGAAACCAAAAGACAGTACAGGAGAATGGATGAGAAAACACCACCTTGCCCGAATTTTATTGATTACTTTTTTTCTGACCGGAATATTCCATATGTCCATCATTGCGGTGGAGGATGAACCCGAGAGCTGTACAACGATTACCGTAGGGAAAAAGGCTTCCACTGACGGCTCGGTCATGACCTCTCATACCTGCGATTCCCGTAAGGACAGAACCTGGATCGATATGGTCCCCGCGCGTAGATTCCCCGCGGGTGCAATGCGTCCCACCTTCATGAACACGCACCTTACGCAAAGTGTGAACAATCTGACCGCGCAAAAGCGCAATGGCGAGATTCCCCAGGTTAAAGGGACGTTCGGATATCTGAACTCCACCCTCCCCTGCATCAATGAGAAGCAGGTCGCAATCGGCGAAGCCACTTTCGGAGGCAAGCCCGAAATGCGCAGTGAAAAGGGAATCATCGATTACTATGAATTGAACCGAATCATGGCTGAACGGGCCACCTCCGCGCGTCACGCCATCCGTATCGCGGATGAGATCACAAAGGAATACGGCTACAATGACGGCGGTGAATGCTTTACCATCGCGGACCCGCATGAGGTCTGGCACTTTGAAATCCTCGGGCCGGGCAAGGGAAAAACGGGAGCCGTGTGGGCGGCACAACGCGTGCCGGACCATCAGGTGTCTGTGAATGCCAACGCATCCAGAATCCGAAAAATTGACCTCGAACGTCCGGATGAATTCATGGCTTCTGATAATGTGGTCAGTCGTGCCGTTGAGATGGGATTGTATGATCCCAATTCCACAGCGCCGTTTGAATTCTGTTATGTCTATGCCCATCGCCGCAGCATGGCGGCAAGACGAAGAGAATGGCGGGTGCTCAGCCTCCTGGCGCCGGATCTGAAACTGGACCCCAACGCTGAGAATTTCCCCTTTTCAGTCACTCCGCAAGAGAAAGTGTCCCCTCGAACCATCATGTCCATTTTCAGAGACACCTACGAGGACACGCCTTTTGACATGACCAAGTACATGCTGGTCCCTGAAGTAGAAAAGGGGAAGCGTACCGGTCGCCTGGTCAAGAGCCCCTACGCCAATCCATTCATGGATTACGATATGATGCCCCTGTTTAAGATTAACGGTGGCTGGAACGAGTTGGGAGAACGTTGTATCGCGCGTTATTACTGCACATATGTGACGGTGATCCAGGTCCGGTCATGGCTCCCCGACCCCATCGGCGGGTTGGTGTGGTTCGGGTATGACAACCCCGCAATGACGGCATATGCCCCCATATACGCCGGGATCGAATCCGTCCCTGACAGTTACAAAATCTGCGGCCGCCCTGGATTCAACCGGGATTGCGCCTGGTGGGCCTTCAATCGAGTCGCTGATCTTTCCGCTCAGAAATGGGGAGATATGCGTCATGATGTGACCGCTGTTCAGGAAAAGCTGGAATCTGAAGCCTTCTCCAGTCAGGGGGATTTTGAAAAACGGATGATTGAACTGCATGCCCGCAGTCCACGAAAGGCCCGTAGAGAGTTGACTCGGTACAGCCGAAACTGGATGGAACGGATCACCACCGCATACTGGAAACTCGGAGATGATCTCTGGAGTAAGTACACGGGTAAGTTCTAAGGTCAGGGACAGGCTTGAACGTCCCATGGAATCAAAAGGAGATACGTCATGTCACATGTTTTGAATATGGTTGAGTTGATTTCACTGGTGGGATCGGTATTTTCCCCGGGTCCGAAAGATCGGGTTCTGGGCCTTCTGGTGGATGTTCCCAGGGACCCTGAAGTGGATTCCCAACGCTGGCGGGAAAGACGCGATATCGCGGAGGGTTGGCGGGATATTCTGCAGGCGCATATCCGGCAACTGGGGTTGGATTCCGTGCGACTTTTCGCCTACCCGGATGTGGGATCAAACAACGCGGATCTCCCGGACTCGGCCTATGAGATGGGTGGTCCCCTTCCTCCTGAAGCGAAGGGCCTGCCCGCGTCGGGGCGTAAAACGGATTTTTCGGATATTTTCTCTACCTGCCAGTTACTCATGGCGCCCACGGAATATTCCACAACAGCGCCGCTGAAGAACGCGGCCAAACAATATGGTTTCCGTGCCGCCACCATGCCGGGATTTATCTCGGACATGATTCCTGCCCTGCGAATCGATTACAATGAGGTCAACCGTCGCTGTCGCATCCTTAAAGAGCGCCTGGATCCGGCCGTGAGCGCGGATGTGAAGTTCCTGGTAGACGGTGTGACGGAATATTCCATCCACTTCGACCTTCGCTTCAGAACCGCTCATATGAGCAGTGGACGCTTCCCGGATTCCGGCATTGCCGGGAACCTCCCCAGTGGTGAGACCTACATCGTACCCTATGAAGGAGAACGGTTCCGTGATGATCCATCCGAGACCTTCCGCAGTCGCACAAACGGTGAACTGCCTGTGGAATCCGACGGGAAAGTGGTTGTTTTTTCCATTCGGGAGAACCGCGCCGTGGAGGTAACCGGAGAATCCCCGCTGGTGGAGGCGGAGGCGGAACACCTGGCCGCCGAACCGGCCTATGGAAACATGGCGGAGTTGGGTTTCGGAATCCTGGGTGATTTCGGTCTGAAACCCATTCAGGAGATTCTTCTTGACGAGAAGCTTGGCTTTCACGTCGCATTCGGCCGCAGTGACCATTTCGGAGGGGATGTGGGCCCGAAACGATTTTCTCACCCCGGAGCGGTTATTCATCTGGATCGCATTTACATCCCCGCCACCCAGCCCAGAATCCACTTGATGAGCGTGACACTGAACGATCCGGAGGATCGGAGGGAAACCATCATCAGAGACGGCGCGTACCTTTTGTTTGAATGAGGACTCCGGACCCGCAATGGGGATAAAACCCACTGTGTGATCAAGCTGAATCCAGACGGAAGGAGGAGAAAATGAGTGATGAGAATATTACCCCCAGCCATGTTGAGTTGACCACGGACCAGCTGCGGTGGAAGTGTGATCCCGAAACATTGCCATTCAAGAATACCGATGAGCTGGAAACCACCATGGATATTATCGGGCAGGAGAGAGCATTGAGCGCCCTGCGCATGGCATTTGATATCAACAGTCTGGGGTACAATATTTTCGTTACGGGAAAGATTGGAACCGGGCGTAAAACGGCCATCAAACGTATGATCAATGAAAGCAGCCGTTTGAAAACAATCCCCGGTGATAAACTGTACGTGCATAGCTTTAAAAATACGGATACTCCCCGGTTGATCCGGCTTCCAGCAAGTAAAGGCAGATCCTTCAAACACGACATGGAAGAGCTGATCGAACTCCTTTTGAAACAGATTCCCGAGGTGTTCGAGAGTGATAATTACCATAAAAGCCGAAAATCCGTTATTGATGATTTTAAAAAGACGCAGAAATCTCTCCTCTCTTCATTTGAAAAGAGAGCCGCCGGGAAGGGATTCGCCCTGATTCAAATTCAGGTGGGCAATATGACACGTCCCATCGTGGTGCCGATGAAAGAGGGAAAACCCATAAATCCCGAGGAGATGCGCGTCCTGCTTCAAAGTGGCGAGATCTCGGCAAAGAAGCATAAGGAGATGGAAAAGGAGCAGGAAAAGCTTACCGGCGGACTGGAAGAGATTTTTAAACAGCTGGCCGCGCTGGAGAAGGATACGGGGAAGCGTCTGAAACAGATGGATTTCGAGTTCGCCGGCCCCATTGTCAGCGGAAACCTGGATGAAATCCGTGGAAAGTACGTCAATGAGAAGGTGAAAAGTTACCTGGATGAAGTTCAAGAGAGCATTATGGAAAACCTGGACATCTTCAGACATAAAGGAGATGGAGAAAACAGCGGGAATATCCCCCCACCCCACCCGGGAGCGGAGGACGATCCCTTTATGGAGTATCGAGTCAACCTCCTGGTGGACAATTTCGACTCAAAACAAGCGCCGGTGATTCATGAGACCTCTCCCACCTACAACAACCTGTTCGGGAGCGTGGAGATCACCGCGGATCGAAGGGGGCGTTCCAGCACTGATTTCACCCGGATCAAGGCCGGATCCCTTTTGAAGGCGGACGGCGGATTCCTGATCATTGATGCCCTGGATCTTCTGCTTGAGCCCGGTGTGTGGCCTTCATTCAAACGCATGCTGCGGAATCAGCGCCTGGAGATTATGAACTACTCTCCACTTTATCCCATCACCATCTCCGGACTGAAACCCGAGCCCATCCGTATTGATGTGAAGGTGGCGCTTGTGGGCGATCCCGAACTCTTCCGGCTGCTGTACAACCGCGATGCGGATTTTAAAAAAGTATTCAAACTGAAAGCGGATTTCGACTCGGTGATGGAGTTGAACCAGGAAAGCATCATGGATTACGCCAGGTTCGCCAGAAGCATTGCGGAAAAGGAATCACTGCATTCACTGGATCGATCCGCCGTGGCCAGAATCGTTGAATATGGCGTCAAACTATCTGGCAATAAAAAGAAACTGTCCACACAGTTCAATGATGTGGCCGATCTCATCCGGGAATCCGATTACTGGGTCCGTGAATCCGGTCATTCCCGTATGACCGGTGCTGATGTGGAAACGGCCATTCAGAAAAAGCAGGATCGCTCCAGATTGATGGAGGAGAAGATCCGGGAGATGATGGAAAATGGCACCATCATGATCGATTTATCCGGCCATGTCAAAGGCCAGGTGAATGGATTATCCGTCTATGACATGGGCGATACCATGTTTGGGAAGCCGTCCCGGATCACCGCTGAAGTTTCCGTGGGTTCAGCGGGAATTATCAACATTGAGCGGGAGGCGGAGCTAAGCGGACGGATTCATGACAAGGGAGTGTTGATTCTGAGTGGTTTCATGCGCTCACGATTCGCACAGGACAAACCGCTCTCCGTTTCCGCGAGCTTGTGTTTTGAACAGTCTTATGGGGGCGTGGATGGGGACTCCGCATCCTCCACCGAGATCTATGCTCTGATGTCCGCGCTTTCCGAGGTACCCATTCACCAGGGAATCGCGGTAACCGGTTCCGTCAATCAGAAAGGAGAGATTCAACCCATTGGCGGCGTTAATGAGAAGATTGAAGGGTTTTTCGAAATATGCAGGGCCAAAGGTCTTACCGGCGAACAGGGAGTCATGATTCCCCATCAGAATATCCCTGATCTCATGTTGAAGAATGGGTTGCTT
>CAYVBC010000116.1:0-5674 GCA_964449545.1 uncultured Clostridia bacterium
GTCCACTCCAGGGCGTTTTTTTCACCCGCCAGTTTACTTTTTTCGTAGGGGTCCACGGGATGGCCGGAGTCCTCCTCTTGCAGCAGTTTCATGCCGGATGTGAGACCGAATACGCCGGCGCTGCTGAAATGGATTACCCGGGCCACTCCGGCACGTTGCGCGGCTTCCAGGAGGGAAGTGACTCCGGTACTGTTGATGCGGAAAAATTCCGCTTCCGGAATCCGTCGGTTTCCCAATGCGGTGGCCAGGTGAAAGACCATGTCCATTCCATCCAGGAAATGGTCCAGGGTGGGCTGGTGGCAGATGTCACCTTTTACCGAGTCAGCCGGAAGGTCCAGGGGCGTTTTATGGACCAGGGTACGGACACGGGCCCCCTGGGCGAGGAGGGCGCGGACCAAGCGCGACCCGATGAACCCGGCCGCCCCGGTGACTCCGATCTGCATGGAGGATAAATCGTTGTCCATGTTGTCTTCCTTTGCGGGATATTCAGTATAATTCGGGATGAAGGGCAATGCAACCCGGGGTGTCCGCTTTTCAGCCATTGTGTTACAATTTGCTCTATGGAGGTCTACCATGGGAAGAGAGAAACAGATTGAAATTCTGAAAGGCGCGATTCTACTGGAGCATCGGGGGCGTGCCCTCTATGAATCCGTAGCGGAAAGCAAGGCGGCGCAGCCCGTCAAGGAGTTGTTTCACATGCTGGCAAAGGAGGAAGCCACCCATATTGAAATTCTGAATCGCCAGTATGCCGAAGTGGCGGGGGGAGGAACTTTTTCTTCTCCGGAACCGGCCGCCGCGGTGGGGGAAGCCGTGGACCAGACACTGACCCGCAAAGTGATGGATGCCATTACCGCCGCGGGATACGAAGCCGCCGTTATATCGGCGGCCATTGATTTCGAGAAGCGGGCGGTGGAATATTATTCCAAATACGCGCGTTCAGCGGACGATGAAGCGGAGCGCAAACTGTATCAATGGCTGGCGGATTGGGAAACCGGCCACATGACCCTGTTCGCCGGGATGGATGCCCAACTGCGTGAAGATATATGGTATGACAATCAGTTCTGGCCAATGGACTGAGTGGTATCGATTCGAATTTTTTTTGAGGAGACGGCAATCTTGAAAAGGGAATGTGTATCAATTTTTCTAGGATGTATTCTACTGATGGCTGCCGCGGGTATACAACTTCAAGCTGAAAAACGACCGGTTCCCGTGATCATTATCGCGGTGGACACATTGAGGGCGGACCACCTTGGCTGTTACGGGTATCCCCGCCCCACTTCACCCGTTCTGGACGCCCTGGCAAAAAAAGGAATCCTTTTCAAGAGGTGTTTTACCCCGTCGCCCCTCACCACACCGGCATTCGCATCACTCATGACCTCAATGCCGCCGCATCGCCATGGCGCCAAGAGAAACGGACTGTCTGTTTTCCCCAAGGTGGATACCCTTGCGCGGATCCTGAAGGATCTGGGGTATCGCACGGGTGCGTTTATCTCGAGCTGGCCGCTGAAAGCCAAACTGAGCGGACTCAACAAGGGGTTTGATACCTACACCGGGGTATTTGACAAGAAACGATGGGCGGGTACCCTCAACCCGGAGGGACGGGCACCGACTGTAAACCAGAAGGTGTTTGAGTGGCTGGACAGGTGTGAGAATGAGTCGTTTTTCCTGTGGGTTCATTACTCCGAACCCCATGCCCCATACCTGCACCACGAGGAGTTTGACCACGATTACAACCGGTGGAAGTCCGGAACCTACCATCCCAAAAGCGATCTGGGCAAGCTGCGGAATTACGATACGGAGATCGGCTTCGTGGATCACCATATCGGGGAGTTGATCCGCAAACTCAAGGAGCGTGGAGTCTATCGGCGGGCAGTGGTCATCTTCATGTCCGATCATGGTGAAAGCTTCGGAGAAAATAGAGAATACGGTCATGGGCGGAAACTGTTTAATTCAACGCTTCATGTGCCCCTGATCGTCAAGCTGCCGGAGAATTGCAGCTCCGGCACGGTGATGACCCATTGTGTCTCACTGGAGGATGTCGCGCCCTCCATTCTCACTCTCCTGGGAGTGGATGTGCCGGAATGGATGGTGGGTCGGGATCTCTTCAAGCCGGATCCGGATCGGATTCTTTTTTCCGAAGCCTACAAAGGGGCGGTCATTTTCAAGCGTGGCCGGTACTACCATCACAAGGTCCGACCTATCCTGTATGCCATGGTTCGGGGAGGCGCCAAGCTGATGCTTTCTCCCCGCAGCCACCGCTACCGCTATTATGAGTGGGATAAAGACTGGTTTGAAACCCGGAACCGGTACTTAGAGAAACGAAAGGCCCTTGAGTCCTGGAAGAAAGCGTTGAACGGATATATTCGGCGGGTCCGTAAATATCTGAAGATGAGCCGGAAATGGCTGAAAACCCCGGGTGAAATGTCCGCTGAAGATGTTGAGAAATTAAAGACCCTCGGATATTTCTGAGGTGACCCGGATCCCCGATCCGGAGATCGGCCGGGGTTGAATGGGAGGAATCATGCGACGCAGTCTGGTATTGATGAGCGGAATACTTTTTCTGGTGGGCGGGCTTTCTGCATTCCCGTCCGTGAAACAGGTAAAAAATGAGGTCGCCCCATGGATCATGCTGGGGCCCCTTGCGGTCCCGGAAACCGAAATGCAGGTCATGGAAACGGATGAAGAACTGGCCCGTTTCCACCACCTGGATCCCCGCGGCATGAACCCCGTAGTGGGGGAGACCGTGTCCTGGGGCGATGCGCCGGATCCCGCCTGGAAATCGTATGCTGGAGGAAATCTCGCGGTAACCAGGGCCTCCATGTACTACATGGCCACCTGGATTGATGCCAAGAGATGGATCTCCGCGCGATTCCTGCTTGAACGGGTGGATTATGCTTTTGTGATCTACCTGGACGGAAAGGCCTTGACGCCCTGCAAGGTTCACGCTTCCTCCTGGAAGGTGGATCTTAAGCTTACCCGCGGAAAACACAAACTGATCGTCAAAATGCTGGTCCGGCCCAAGCGGATCCCCCGATTTCTCCCATTTCTGGAGTGGGGAGAGGATTTCGGTACGGTGCCCTTTCGGATCTCCCTGGATCCCAGACGGAATATGGGCATTGAACATGTGCTGAACGCCACCAGGGTAACCGGGCTGAAACTATCTCCCAACGGCCGGTTCGCGGCTCTGTCACTCCAACGTCTGGATCCGGCGAGCGACAAGAATCTGAGTTGGGTGGAAGTGCTGGATACCCGCTCCGGGGAACGGTTGTGGAACAGCCGCGGCGTGGGATCGGTCCGGGCGGTGAACTGGATGCCGGATTCCCGGGAATTCGCATTTATCCGGAAAGTGAAAGACAAGGGGCGGATTCTCGCGTATCACATGACCCGTCATTCGGTTCGCGCATTGACCGGAGATATTGAACGACTGGACACATTCTGGTGCTCCCCGAAAAATAAGTATCTGGTCTATTCCGTGGCGGCGGAGGACCCTCCTCCATCCCTCTGGCATCATGTGCGGGAGCTTCCGGAACGTTCTCCCTACAGCCCAAACCTTCAGAGATTGTACATCCACTATCTGAAGGGTGGCGTGACCCGGCCCCTGACCCGGTTTGACGAACGGTTTCACTCAGCGGTGATCAGCCCAGACGGAACCCGGATCCTGCTGGAGCGTGACGTCCAGGATGTCACCCGGCGTCCCTATCACCGGTACGAGGCCGTGATGCTGGATTCAATAACCTTTGAACGGACACCGTTGCTGTCCGATCCCTGGGTGAACTCCGTGCAGTGGGCCCCGGACTCCCGTCGCCTCCTGGTGCTGGGTGGTCCCTCCGCCTTCAAGGGCAGGGGTAATGTGCTTCCCGCTCCTGCGATCCCCAATGATTACGATACCCAGGCGTATATCATGGATATCAATTCCCGGATCGTGAAGCCCATTACCCGGGGATTCGATCCGTCCATTTCGGATGCACACTGGAATCGCCGTGATGGCCGCATCTATTTTCAGGTCGTGGATGGAGCGAAAGTTTCTCTTGTGTCCTGGAAGGAAGGGAGGGGATTCCAGGGGATCGGATTCCCGGTTTCCGTGATTCATCGCATCGCCTTCAGTGACGGAAGCTCCGTGGCCCTGGCATGGGCTTCCGGAACCACCGTGCCACACCGTCTGTACCGGGTGGATCTGAATCGGAGCCGGGTTCATCTCCTGCGGGATTACAATGCGGATCTGTTTCGGGCCGTGCAACTGGGGAGGACTGAAGATTGGGATTTCCGAACTACCGATGGACGTGTTGTTCCCGGCAGGCTCTATTACCCCGCGGACTTCAATCCCAATCTTCGCTACCCGGTGATCGTATACTACTACGGTGGAACCTCTCCGGTTTCCCGGGATTTCGCCGGTCGCTATCCCAAGAACTGGTACGCGGCCCAGGGGTATATGGTCTATGTGCTTCAACCCACGGGTACAGTGGGATACGGTCAGAAGAAAGCAGCGGTCCATGTCAATGACTGGGGTGAGCAG
Organism: uncultured Clostridia bacterium; assembly: GCA_964449545.1. GTDB lineage: Bacteria > Acidobacteriota > Aminicenantia > UBA2199 > UBA2199 > UBA876. The sequence continues at coordinate 4,514 of CAYVBC010000116.1, forward strand.
ACCTCGGCGGAAGTGATTGCGGCGGTGACCCATCTGGCCCGTTCCCATCCCAATGTGGACGGAAAACACATGGGTGCCATGGGTGCCTCATACGGAGGATTCCTGACCCAGTACCTGGCGGCAAGTACCCGGAAATTCGCGGCTTTCATCTCTCATGCGGGGATCTCCTCTCTGTCCAGCTACTGGGGGGTGGGCGATTGGGGGTACCTGTACAGCGGCGTGGCTTCGGCGGATGCTTTTCCCTGGAATCGCAAACCCATGTACGTGGGCAAGAGTCCCCTTTTTCTGGCGGATCGGATTCAGACCCCGCTGCTGCTGCTTCATGGGGAAAAGGACAACAACGTGCCTCCCGGGGAAAGCTACCAGATGTACGCGGCGTTGAAGCTTCTGGGCCGTGAAGCGGCTCTTGTGACGTTCCGGGATCAGCAGCACTTTATTCTCGATCCGCCCCAGAGACGCCGCTGGATGCGAACCATCATCGCCTGGTTCGATCGCTGGCTCAAGGATCAACCCCAGGCCTGGCGGGATATGTACCCGGAAGAGAAAAACCTGCCCGTCAGGTGACGGGTTCCGCCTTGGGTGTCTGGTTGATCACGTTGACGTATTGGTAGGGAATTTCGATCCCCTTGGCGTCGAATACTTGTTTGATACGCATGTTCAACTCTCTGCCCACGGCCCATTGCATCCCGGGCGCCGTCTTGGCCAGAATGCGGAAATTCACTGCTGAATCCCCAAAGGAGATGATTCCCTGAGCAATGGGCTTATCCACAAGAATGGGTTTCCACGACTTGTCTTCATAGACATCTTCGCAGATTCCGTTGAGCAGCCCGAGAACGGTATCCGCGTCATGGTCGTAGGATACGCCGATATTCACCACAGCGGTGGACCACTTGTGTGTCAGGTTGGAGACACTGCTCACGTTGCCGTTGGGGATGATGTGCACGGTGCCGTCCAGTGAACGCATGCGGATGGTGCGGAATGAGATCTTCTCCACCGTTCCCACCTTGCCGTTGATGTCCACCACGTCACCCAGCGCCAGTTGTTCTTCCATGAGCATGAAAAACCCACTGAAGAAATCCTTCACCAGGGACTGGGCGCCGAAACCGATGGCCAGTGAGAGGCCGCCGGCGGCAACGAGAAAGGGCGCGTAATCGATATTCA